>JAKSUP010000230.1 GCA_024408905.1 bacterium | reverse complement strand
ACATTTTTTATATCCAAATCCGTTATTTTATTTGCAACTCCTTGTTTATACTGCTGCGATTTTTTCACCAGTCTTTTCCTTTACTAACCCATAAGCCTCTAAATCTTCATTAAATCTAATCAACGCTCTTAATATATATAAATCTTCAATTGTTGTGATTTTTATATTTCCTCTGTTTCCTTCAACCATATATGTTGGTTTATTCAAAGTCTTATACAATGTGCAAGTATCAACAATATTTTCATAATTCGGGTTGATTTCTCGCATTGTTTCATGTGCATTTAATAATTCCTGTAAATAAAATGTCTGAGGAGCCTGTGCCGCAAAAGTATCCTTTCTATATGGTACGTGTTCCGGATTAGTATGGTTTCCACTTACCAATATTGTCTCTTGACAAGAAGTACAAGTTATTGCATTTCCATTCTCTTTTGCACATTTAATATTTTTTGTAATTACATCAGGTGTAATATTCGGTCTGACACCATCATGAATCAAAACTATCGAATCAGCAGAATTTTCTGTTCTCGCAAACTTAAGTGCATTATATATGGAATCTTGACCTGTAATACCACCTTTCACAATCCCTGCCACTTTTGTTATGTAATAGTGTTTAACTAAAGTTTTCATATTTTCCAAGTAATCAGGATGTATTGCTATATATATTTTGTCTATTTGCGGGTGTTTTTCAAAAATTTCAAGCGTATGAATAATAATCGGCTTATCATTAATTTTTAAAAATTGCTTCGGAATTGAATCAGTACCATTTAACCTTTGCCCAACTCCTCCGGCAAAAATTATAGCTATATTAGTCATAAGTAATTAATACTCCTTCATCATCAGTCTTCTGAACTGATCTTCCAATAAATATTCAAATGTACAGTAGTTTTCATTGAATATACGTTGCATTTTGAAAACATCTTTGACGGTTAATTTTGATTTGTGGTTCAACTTGGACTCAAATTCCTCCGGAGAAATACTCATCAATTCTGCCATACGATATTTATCCAGCTGTTTCCTCGTCATCTCGGCAAGTATATTTATATACATTTGACTCCTATCAGATTTTCAGTCAAAATCATTTTTTGCAATCATTTTTGATTGTATTTACACATTACAACAAACTTTGATAGTAGTCAAATGATTTTCTATCAAATAATAATGTAAATATTAAAAATATATAATTTATCTACTAATAAGCTGGAAAATTGCCCCAAATTTGTATAATAATATAGTGGTAGGTAAAAAATATGTCAAAATTGAGTGTCAAAAAGTTAAACGAGTATAAAAAGTCCAGATGTTTTACTAACAAAAAAATATCTGAACTTACAAAAATCCCGATTGCAACAATTGACAGACTCTTCTCCGGAGCAAATTCAAATCCTACAGTTACTCTTTTACAAAAAATCGCTAAATTATTTGAATGCACAGTGGATGATTTTATTGAATATGACAAAAATTCTCCTCTTGCAAATTATTATGAAAACAAAGAAACAGCCAAATTGGCACAAGAAATTCACGATAACCCTGAATATAGAATTTTAATGAATGCTGCTAAAACCTTAAGTCCGGAACAATTAAAAGCAGTTATTGACGTCGCAAATATAATTAAAGGAACTGTAAATGGATGATTATATGGTAGTCTACAAAAATCTGCCACATAAAGTTCACGCATTTACTATGTACAATGCAGAAGATAACTATTACACAATAGTTCTTAATTCAAGAATTTCCTACGACGCTATCAAAAAAGCTTTTGAACACGAATTACATCACATTATGCACAACGATTTTTGCGTTGATAAAAATGTCGCTGACATAGAATTAAACGCTCACTCAATTTAATCTACAAGTTAAAATTGTTCTTTTAGGTATATATAACTATAAATAAAAAATTGTACCTTTAAGCCATAGGTAAGACGTGTGGCAATAACAAAGTCCTATATTGCAACAACATAGGACTTTGTTTTAATTTGCATTATTTTATAATAATTTAATTATTTATTGATTCAATGTTTCTTATTCGTTTAAGTAAATGTGGATGCGTACATAATATTTCGCTTAGCCAAGAGAAGAAACCGTCTGAATTTTCGGATTGCATAATAATAGATTGCACATCTATTTTTTTATATGTTTTTCCTCCTACAGCAAGCAAAACAAGTCCGTTAACTGAGTTTGCACCAACTAGCTGTGTTGCAATGTTGTCACATGTGGTTTCACAAGCTCTTGAATATGCTGTACCCAAAAACGGAATGATTAATCCGAAGAAAATCCATAACCTATTAATATGATTTCTTTTAATGTGTGCCAATTCATGTGCAATAATAAATCTTACAGCTTCTTCGTCTTCTTCATCTACAGAAGTCAAAATATCAGAATTGAGAATGACAAAATTTCTTTTTAAATATTTTGTTGCAAAAGCATTTAAAACACCATTTGATTGTGAAATATATACTTCTGGGCAATCTATTTCAAGCATTTTTGAGTACTCTTGAACAATATTATATATTTTTGGCAACTGACTTGGTGCAAGTTTTACTGAATTCTGCTTTAAACCTGCCAAAATCATTGCTTCTGATAAAATAATACCTAACCATAATAATAACGCATACAATAAAGCCAACCCTAATGTACAAACCAATAATACTACATACAATAAAATTGTAATTACCATGCATATTCCACGATAAATCAATTCCTTTTCGCATATTTTCCAATTCATATTTTGCTCTCCTTATACCAAATAAGATTACAATTTCATTCGCTTAAATGCTATTCTGTATAACTGTCGATGGGGGGAGTCGAACCCCCACAGCTCTCGCCACATGCACCTCAAGCATGCGTGTCTACCATTCCACCACATCGACTTGGTATGTCATTTTTATTTAGTTTTCTATTTTTTATGTCGCTGTGGTGGATGTTGTGTCAAGCACAACCCTCTCGGAAAACTTGACATTTAGTCAACTTTTCCTGC
>JAKSUP010000023.1 GCA_024408905.1 bacterium | reverse complement strand
TTCTGACCTCTATAATTTAGTGGTGTTGGAAATTTTTGCCACAATCAAAAATTCAACTTCCAACCAAAACGGTCATTAAATTACAATATAGTAGCCGTTCTGTCGCATAGTCCCAGAAACAAGACAGTCAAAATGGTCGAAAAATTAAAGAGGATAGGTATAAATCCTATCCTCTTTAATTTACGCCCGGCGCGATTCGAACGCGCGACCCTCTGCTTAGAAGGCAGATGCTCTATCCAGCTGAGCTACGGACGCATATGCCGACCAATAGGGTTTCCTATTGACAATTACTAAAATACCACATCAACTTTTTTTTGCAAGCGAATTTCTGCACGGAATGAGTGAAACGAATTCCGGATAGCGAGAACACCGAATGTTCAGAGCCGAAGGCTCGTAAATGAGGCAGTTCGAGCGTGGAAGAAATTCAAGACAGCGAATTTCTGCACGGAATGAGTGAAACGATATTTTAATTTTTAACCTTTATTAATAAAATATTCTACCCAACGTACCAAGTCTGATATCTCATAGGGTTTTGGCAAATATAAATCTGCCCCTGAACTTAAAATTGCAGTTTTGTCGTGTACAGTAGTTGTTACAATTATTTTTGTATTCGCAAAATTATTTCTGGATTTCAGTATTTTTAAATAATCCAAACCGGACATATCACTTTCGCTATCCATTATGATTATTGCAGGCTGCATGGCAGAATTGGTATCAATTTCTGTCTGCACGTCATACCCTTGTAATTCTAACGTCGTTCGTATCAGATACCCTAAAGAATCATCACTTTCTTTAATATAAATATTTTTATTAACAGGCATATCAATTACGGAATTTTCTCCTGCCAATTTTGTCCTATCTATTGCATAGTTTGAGCCGGAAGGTATCTTTGCAAGTTTTTTTATAGAATATAATTTATCAAGAATAGCATCAACACTTGCCAAGACATTAAACCCATCAATTATGCCTCCAACAAGAATTGATACCGGATTTACCCTCATGCCGGCGTATCTTTCACTTTCTATAAGCATATAACCTCTTGAGTTATCTGCTTCGGAATAAAATTTCGGAACAACAGTATCGAATGCAAATGTTAAAAACTGTGCCAATTTTTCTGCGCCAAATTTACTCGTTATAATTACAAAATTATTATCATCCAACTGCCCAATGAAATCGTTTTCGTCCAATGCTGATTTTGCTATTGCAATAAAGGTTTGAATAAGTTTATCTGCAGCCAATTCCGTATATGCAATTTTATAATTCTCTAAATTTTCAAAACCAACCAAAAGCACGGCGTGATTTTCTGAAACCAAAAGCCTTTTCAAAGCTTTTTTTACAAATTTTTGATTAGGCAAAAGGGTTTTGTTATCAAGATTTAATTCTACATCTCTCCTCAAATGCGCTTTGATTCTGGTTTTAAATTCATCAATATTAACAGGTTCGCTCAAAAAATCGTCAGCACCACTTTCTAAGACATTAATTCTATCAGTCGTATCTGCAGACTTTGACAAAGCAATAATTACCGGTCTTGTATTATATGTTAAGGCTCTGATTTTTTGACAAAATGAATTAAGACTTTCTTCAATGCTGTCAGACACAATAATCATATCAGGTTCAATTTCTTGCACTGCAACTATTGCATCCTTAAGATTTCTTGCAATAACACAATTTATATCACCTTCTGTTATACATTTTTTGTATTTGGTCGAAAGTTCAACTCTTTTATCAATAATCAGGACTGTAGAGAGCATTTCAAAGCCTCCTCTTGATTATAAAAAGGAAATGTTAATTTAAATTCGGTACCTTTATTCAGTTCGCTTTCAAATTCAATCTTCCCATTCATCAAATCGACAAGGTTTTTGGTAATATAAAGTCCCAAGCCATTTCCTTGAGTTTTACTGGTAAGATGATTTTCAATACGAGTGAACTTCTCGAAAATTTTTGATACGTTTTCTTTATCTATCCCAACACCTTCATCTTTTACAGCGATTTGAACACAATCCGAATTTGCGTAAGACGTGGTGATAGTTATTGTTTTACCGACTTCAGAATACTTACAAGCATTATCAATTAAATTTGTCATAACCTGTTGGAATTTATCATCGTCAAGTTTTACGAGTGGCAAACTTTTATCAAAATTAAAAACAATTTTATGCTCTTTGTATTTTTGTGAAATCATTTGGACAATTTTATCAATAGATTTATTTACATCAACGCCTCTAAATACAGGCTTATCAGTATTTATTTTTGATACCGTCAAAATATTTTCTACAAGATTAATTAACCTGTTTGACTGTTCTTCAATGATTTTTATGAATTTCTTTTTGTTGGCTTCATCCAGTTTATCCCAAGACGACAACAGAGTTTGAGAAAACCCTCTGATACTTGTCAGAGGGGTTCTCAATTCGTGTGAAACTGTTGATATAAATTCGTCTTGAATGTTATCCATAATTATTCTGCTTCTGCCATAAATTCTTTCTTTGCTTCTTCAATTGCATCAGACAAAATATCCAATTGATCAGGCGCAAAAGTTACACCTTTTTTTGTTGGTAACCAAGATGCACCACCATCAGTTGTATAATATATTCTTAAATTAAAATAACTTCTTCCTTTGAATTCTGAAACTGAAATTTGTAATTGTTCTGTTTCTGATCTTTCAATTGTTGCTAAAATTTTTCCGTCTGCCATTATATTTTCTCCTTTTTAAACTAATAAGTTATTTTATAACCGTCTTTAACAATTCTTGCTGCACAGTTTGTTCCACCATCACCCGGACACGCGTCAGGATTATCTATACCTACGGGAATTAATCTGCAGCTGTTTTGCATTTCATATAAAAATACGTCTTTACCAAGCTTTGGTTCATAACTTCCTGTACCTGCATTAGGGTTAACATTAATATAAACATCTGCTACTTTAGAATCTAACTTCTCTTCCTCAGCATCTTTTAAATTATTATTTTTTAAAAAACCAATTTCAGCATTCAATTTTGAAAAGCGATATCTTTTAGTTGAATTCTTCCAAACTTCTAAATTTGCATCACCATCATTTGCGTATTTTTTAAGAGTTTTTTGAGTACCACTTTGTATTTTTGCACCGATATACCCTCCGATTCCTTTATTTTCTGCTAAAAAATCACCATTATTAACATAAGCTATTTTATCATTATGACTTGGACCATCGGCAGCTTCATTATCAAATTGAATCATGTTTTGACATCCGTTTTGCACTTGTTCAATTGCTTTACCCAACGTAGCAGCTGCAATTTTCTTTTGATTATCTCTTACCAGATTAGGAATTGTAATCGCTGCAACCACACCAATAATCGCTATTGCAATTAAAGCTTCGGCCAAAGTAAACGCTTTTTGAATATTTTTCATATACATAATCTCCATATTTTTTCATGATTATATCACATTATTCATAAATGTTAATAATTTGTCTAATACGCTTGTTTGGGTTATTATGAAACTATGAACAAGGGGAAGATTGTTGTAGTTGATGATGAAAA
Organism: bacterium; assembly: GCA_024408905.1. GTDB lineage: Bacteria > Cyanobacteriota > Vampirovibrionia > Gastranaerophilales > Gastranaerophilaceae > CAG-196. Next base: position 8,206 of record JAKSUP010000023.1, on the reverse strand, counting down.
AATGGTTACATCAGCACTAGCCACACTATTAGTGGTTGAGGGCTATGATGATGTACATTGTTTTAATAGCCCCCATGAAGCTTTAGAATACCTAAAAGAAAATATTCCGGATTTGGTAATTTCTGATTTCATGATGCCTGATATGAACGGTTTAGAATTTTTAACAGCTGTAAAAGAAATTTATCCTGAAGTAAGTAAAATTTTACTTACAGGATATGCAGATAAAGAAAATGCTATCCGTGCAATCAATGAAATCGGATTATACAGGTATATCGAAAAACCTTGGACAAATGATGACTTAGTTCTCAACATTCGTAACGGAATTGAAAGAAGTTATCTATTGAGTCAACTAAGACAAAAAATCGCAGAACTCGAAGACGCAAAAAAAGAATTGGAAAAGTATTCTAAGAACTTAGAATTATTGGTAGAAGAAAGAACTGCAGATTTACGACAATCTAATGCGAAATTAGAAGGCATTTTTAACTATTGCGCAGACGGAATTATAATTCTTAATGAAGACGGCGTAATCGAAAAAGTAAATCCGGCTTGTGAAAATTTGATTGGAATGGTAAACAATAAAATTGTTTCTGCTTCAATCGACGATTTTCTTTTTAGCAAAAAAACATTTATCACAAAAGAATTGCATAGTGTCGAAGGCGAGGAACTGTTCTTGCGTGATTTTTACTTGAAAAATCCGTTAAGTAATGTAATCGTACCTGTGGAAGTTAGTTTTGCAAGGATAAATCCTGATGATGAGTTTAAACGATTTGTCGGTGTAATACGCGACGTTACAGAACAAAAGAAAGCTGACAAGCTTCGCGATGACTTTATTGCGACTCTCACACACGATTTGAGAACGCCTCTTCTGGCATCCATTCAAACTTTGAAATTTTTCTTGGATGGGGCTGTAGGAAATTTGGAAGATAAACAACGTGTACTTATTGCTACAATGCAAAAAAGCAGCGAAGATTTATTGGGATTAGTAAACGCTTTGTTGGAAGTTTACAAATATGATGCTGAGAAATTAGAATTGAATAAAACTTCTTTTAATATTTATGAACTTGCAAAACACGTTTTTGATGAACTAAAATCACTTGCTGACAACAAAAATATAGATTTTTCTATTGAATGTGAAGATAAAAATGTAGAAATAATTGCTGATAGAAGTGAAATCAGAAGAGTAATTTGCAATCTTTGTGGGAATGCAATAAATTATACGCCGGAAAATGGAAAGGTTACTATAATCATCAAAAATCAGGATAATGATTTAATATTCTCTGTTACGGATAACGGTTGTGGAATTCCAACGGAAGATATTCCTAATATGTTCCAAAGATTTTCTCAAGGAACAAGCAGAAAGCGTTCATCCGGAACAGGTTTAGGCTTATATTTGTCAAGACAAATTATAGAGTCACACGGTGGCAAAATATGGTTAGAAAGCAAAGTGAATAAAGGAAGTGAATTTTCTTTTCTATTGACGGATACTGTCGTATCACAAGAAAAAATAGGAGTTAGTAATGATTAATGTTCTGCTGGTAGAAGACCACGAATTATTTAGGATGGGAATTTCAATGCTTCTTGAAAAAGCAGAAGGAATAAATCTTGTATCAGAAGCTATTGATGGCTTGGACGGAATAAAAAAAGCCAGAGAATATTCTCCTGATGTAATTTTGATGGACATTGGACTTCCAAATATGGATGGGATTGAAGCGATTCAACGAATTAAAGAATTTTTGCCGGAAGTAAAAGCTTTGATACTGACTTCACGCAATAATGATCAAGACATTTTTGAATCGTTTAAAGCAGGTGCTGACGGATACATAATGAAAGGGGCATCGTCAGAACAAATTACAACTGCTATAAAATCTGTGTACGAAGGTGTCGGTTGGATAGACCCTGCAATAGCTAAAGTAGTATTTTCAAATTTACAACGACCGTCTTCTCACACTCAAGTATCAATTGTTGAACCACAAGAAAAAAATATCTACGGATTAACTGAACGAGAATTAGATGTTTTAGCACTAATGGTTGACGGACTTTCAAACCCACAAATAGCTGAAAAACTGGTTATTACACGTGCAACAGCAAAAGCTCACGTACACAGCATTTTACAAAAGCTAAGCGCAACAACAAGAACTCAAGCGACTGTAACAGCAATGAAGGAAGGATTAGTATAATGTTTTCAACACTTGCAGGTATGATGATGGCTGCAAAAGTCCATTTTACACAGGCACATCCTATTATGAAAAAACGTGATACAAGCGTAGCTGAATGTGTCTACATGAATAAAGTTGCTAAGCTTGAAGAAACAGAAAAGTACCAAAAAAGTAAGTTGCCCGAATCAGGTTATATGACTGTTGAAGAATATGAAGCAGCATCACGTGCTAAAGCAAAAGCAGAAATTGAAATTGGAGAAGCAGATATTCCAAAGGATTCTAACATGATTTATGTTCCACAAAAAACTTATAAATTAGTTAAATATAATTCTCCAATAGGAAGCCCTGAATTAAATCTGCCAAGAAAATTGAATTTTGACAGACAAATAAATGCTCAAGGAATAATTTCAGGCGACAAAACAATGCTTGTTTATCCTGCAGTTTATTATTATGCTCAATCAGATTGCACATCCTGTGATTTGTTTTTAATCAAATTAGATCCTTCTTTAAACGACAAAGAAAAAGTTATGCGTGCTAATATTATACAAAGAGAAGAAAAACCTTTGATATCAACTTTGAAAGAAATTGATGAAAAATATATTTTTAGAACACTGACTCCGATTGATTTTTCAAGTGACAATAAAAAACTTGTAGTTAAGGAAAAAGTCGGTCATAGACACGATGGGATATGGAAAACAGATTTGTGGGTTTATGACTTTGAAAAACAACAAGCAACAAAAATCCCCCAAATTCGCGATGCTATAGTACATTATTGGGCAAAATCAGGTGGAATTGATTTTGATGAAAAGCGTTGGGATATATATCCGATGGGATTTGACGCAAATGATGACAACAGAGTTATTGTAACAGCGTACGCATATACAGGTGATGTCCCGAAATTTTTGGGGACTTGGAGTATTGATACTGAAGGAAACAACTCCAAGCTTGAATCCATAGATGGAGCTGATGTTCCTATATCTGTAATAGGATATCGATTAGAAGAGGACTCCGTTGTTGATGCTACAGATTTGGAATTTGAAGCAAAACGTGCCAAAAAATTGGAAAAAGCACAAGAAAAAGAAGAAAAAGCTACAAAAAAGTATGACCAAAAAATAAACAAACTTGAGTATCAAAGGAAATTGCATCAAATGGATATGGATACTCTTATAAAAATTCAACAGCATAAAGAAGAATTAAAGCAAATTCGTAAAAATAATTCTAAAAAAGTAAATACTGAAACAGCAGTTCAGTAATATTACTAGCAAAAATTTCGTTTTCATTGTTTTAATATGAATGTAGAATTCTATTAAAAGGTCGTATTAGTGTCTAAAATCCAAAACAGCATAATTTATGACAATGATGGAAACGCATATCGCCGTCGCAGCAATAAAAGTGCTTTAGCCGGTTATATGGTCGGGAGTGCTGCTTCAACCATTGTATTGGGAGCTTTGCCTTATTTTTCAAAACCTTCAGCAAAGCAATTGGAAAAAGAGGTCGTAAATAATTCACAGTACAAAGACCTATTTATTAAATCTTTTGAAAAATCAGGTCTAAAAGAAAAGGGAGTAACAATCGTTGATGTCGCTAAAAGGCCTGTTTTTGACTCCACCGGAGCAATTGCTGAGGTTAAAGCAGGTAGAAATGCTTTTTATTCTCCAAAAACAAAGGAGATTTACGTAAATTTAGATAAAGCTTCTATTACGGCTTTTCACGAGGCAGGACACGCGATAAATCATTTATCAAGTAAAGTTGGGGGAATATTACAAAAATGCAGAGCGCCGGGTCTGGCAATAGCAAGTATCATGGGTACAATTGCCCTGTTAACACACCAAAAACCCAAAAATGCAAAACGAAACGCATACGACTGGGTTCAAGATAATTGTGGCAAAATAGCAGCAATTGCAATTGCACCAACAGTAGTTGAAGAAGCTATAGCAAGCTATAGAGGAATAAAACTCGCAAAATCAGTTGGTGCAACAGAAAATATTACAAAACATTTGAAAAAGTTTTACGGCAAAGCCTTGTTTTCATATATAGGACTGGCTGCTGTCGTTGGTTTTTCTGTCTTTGTTGCAAGTAAAATAATGGAAAAATTTACACGACCAAGAAAATTAGACTAAGAAGAAATGTCTGCTACAGCATTCCCGTCTTTATCATAAACCTTAATATCTGTTCTCTTGTCGTTATTATCGTACTTTGATTGTAGGGTTTCTATTAATTCATAATCAGAATTATAAACCTTTTCTACAGTTTTAACACTATCCGTATATTCACTCATTATACTCACATTGTCCGTTGGTTGTTTTGCATTAAAATATGTAAATCTTGAAATATTGGCCCCGCTATAGTGAGCTGAAATATTCATTTCTGTATGCCCGTTATCATCATAAAATAATTGCTCGCGAGTATAATTTTCGCCATTCTCAGTAGTTTCTTTTAGCACAGAAACAACCTTATCATTCGCATTTTTCATTTCATATTTAATTGGAGAATTATCATAATTCCATACTTCGGTAAACTCCACTTTACCGTTATTATCATATTTTACATGCTTTGTAGGGCGAGGGATTTCTTGAGATTTATCATACTCCCATATATCATTTTGTGTATCAAACCCATTAACAGCGTTTTCCAATTCGTTATTTTCGCCTGTATAACCAATAGTTTTAACTGTTTTTTTGTAATTATCTTCAGGCTTAAGCGATACTTCAACTAATTCAACATTATTTCTAAAAAATCTGTTTTCAATACTGTTAGCATTTTGGGTTATTATAAAAACTTTATCCTTATTAGCTTTGAGCAAATATATGCCTTGAGAACTTTCCAATACCTCATCAACTATCTTTTTAACTTTTTCCGGCAACTTTGAAATTTCTACAATTGATGTAAGTGGCATATCTGTATCAGAATACAAATTATATTTAATTTTCGCATCATCTTTAACACTTGGAATATCTTTTGTTATAGTTTTTTCTTGTTTAACTTTTGTATCGGGTTTTAAAACTTCCTCTACCAGCAATTCGGCGCTTTTTCTTTGTACTAAAAATACGCACGCAAAACAAACAGCAATTACTGCAATTCCTGATACGCACCACCAAATATAATTAGTTTTCATTTTGAAAAACCCTCTTTACACGATACATTATATGACTATTTTTTTCTTAATGCAATTATTTTCTTACTTGTTATCCAAAGTAGATACAGCGTCATTCAAAATGTTTTCGATAGAGTCTTTATTCAGTAAAACTGACTGCACTGCAGTATTTATTACAAGATTTATTTCCTTTTGGTTTTCTCTTTGTTTAATTTGAGGATTAATCTTATTTATTTGCTTGGCACTTAGTGAGCGTGATTTTGCTGTTAAATTTGAATAATCATTATAAAATTCATCCCTTAACGCATTTGAATTCGTTGCAATAACATTAGTCATTTTAGCAAGCTTCAACTGATTTTCCTCATTTGTTAAATACAAGCAGAAATCCAACGCTTCTTCTTTATGCAAAGCTTTTTGTGGAATAACGAAATTCATAACGGAAAAATCGTTTTGACCAACAGGTCCCTTTATTTGCTCTAAAACATCTGTTTGAGCATAAATCTTCGGAGCATTTTCCTTAATCATATTTAAGAAATTGGCACCACCTTGATAAAAAATTATCTTTCCTGCCATATATTGTTCCAAAGCTTCCCTATGCGTCATAGTGATAGTTTCAGGTGGGATAAGCCCATTTTGATAAAGTTTTTTAAACATCTCAAAGACTTTTATACTTTCTTTTGAATTATAATCCTCAATTTCTGAGATACCGTATTTATTCAAAATTTTTATCATTGTATCGTTTTCGGTAATTGTCGGTAAATATGAATATGCTCCGGTTGCAGTTTTTATTTTTTCAGAAACTGATGCCAATTCCTGATAAGTTTTTGGTTCTCTTATAATCCCTGACTTTTTGAATAAATCTTTATTATAAATTGTTATTGCACTGGTTGCATACCAAGGAATTGAATATATTTTATCATTATATTTCAAAGCATTTATTATTTCTTGATTATAACCCACCAATTTATCAGCATCAATTTCCCAAAGTGTTCCTTTTTGGGCCAAAAGAGCTGAAAAATCAGGATTAAGATTAATCAAATCAGGAGGACAATCTGTCATAACAGCAGCAAGCGTCCTTTTTTCACCTTCTGAAAATGGTACATCAATCCACTTGATTTTAATATTTTTGTGTTCAAGTTCATAATCTTCAATAATTTTATTGATATATGGAGCAAAATCACCCATTTGAAGAGTCCAAAACGTAATTTCTTTCACCCCGTTATTCTTTATAGAACAGCCTGCCAAAAGAATTACAGATAAAAATAAAAGAAATAGTTTTTTCATTATTTAATCTCCGTATTTAAGTTTAATTCTATGTATTTATACATATTTAACAAAATTCCCGGTTGAAAATAATAAATATTATTGCTAGGGGTGATTTTTAGAATTGAGTTAGCATTATCAATTCCTGAAATTGAAGCAAGATATTTGTTATTTGCAGCCTTAAAAATAATATATCCGTTATTAGTTTGAATTTCTTCAATAGTAAATTTATTTGCAGTTATTGCACCAAGGGTTAAATAAAATAATTTTTCCTTATTTACGGCAAACATCTTTGTACAATGCTCATAAGTTATATTTTGTGGAGTAGTTACAGATGTATTTACTGATGGTTGCACTGTTTGAATATCTGCAAACACAACATTTGAAAATAAAAACATAAATATAACTATAACTTTTAAAACTCTATTTCTCATATAACCCTCTACATAATTTTAGCATTAAATATGACATTTTGTAAGTATATATCATACAAAATTGCAGAATATAAAATTTTGTTATAAAATATCATTTATGAAAAGACAAGTTATCGCATATCTGCACACCCACTGGGATAGAGAGTGGTATAGGGAGTTTGAAGTTTTTAGATTAAGACTCCTAAGAGTTTTTGACAATATTTTGAACATGCTTGAAACAAATCAAATACCATGTTTCTATTTTGACGGTCAAACTTCAGCATTGGAAGATTATCTTGAAATTCGTCCGGAGAAAGAAGCATTAGTTCGCTCATTAATTTATTCAAAAAAATTATATATCGGGCCGTTCTATTGCTTGGTAGATGAATTCTTGACTGACAAAACTTGCTTTTCTAAAAATCTTGAACTTGGTATGAAAAGGGCTATTGAACTGGGTTGTACGGATTTTATAGGATACCTTCCTGATACATTCGGTCATAGTCAAAATGTTGTAGAAATCCTTCGCGAATTCGGTATGGATAAATGTATCGTATGGCGAGGTTGTGGTGATTTTCCGGCAGAATTCAAATGGTGTGGAATGGATACCGTTAATCTAGTTAGGGGTTATTTTCAAAACGTATTTTCATTAAACTGTGATATTGAACAAAAAGCTGAAATTTTGAAAAAAGAATTAGATAAAATTGCCGAAAAATCAGGCGAATATATTTTATATCCAATTGGCGGCGACCACTTAGGAGTAGAAAAAGACATCTATGACCAGATTTTAGCAGTTAATGAAATTTTAAAAGAGGATTATGAAATCAAACTAAGTTCCCCATTTGAATATTTCCAACTCGTCGCAGACAGGTTTGAACAATTTGAATATAATGATGAGCTTCGTGATAACTCTAAAACATTTACGCTTCAAGGCTGTTATTCTTCACGCCTTGATTTAAAAAGGTTAAATATTGAATGTTCGCATAAATTAAATCTTGCATCACGCTTTGTAAGATTTTGTAACGCAGAAGAAAAATACGAATCCGTTCTTGATTATGCTTATAAGATGCTCATTCAAAATCAGGCACACGATAGTATTTGTGGCTGTTCAATTGATGATGTACATTCAGAAAATACACTAAGATATAAGAAAATTTTACAAATTACAAATACGATTATCTCGGAATTGAAATTTGAAAATCATTTGGACGAAAATAGTTTTTTATAATTGTTAGAGCGACCTTTGTGATGTACTCTTGAAAAAAAAAAAACAAAAACACTTG
>JAKSUP010000229.1 GCA_024408905.1 bacterium | reverse complement strand
GTTTGAGACGACCAAAGAAGGATTTTCGCTTGAGTTATTAAAAAGGCGTGATGTTATATTAAGAATTTCAGCAATGGTGTTAGCAGGAATTGAAGCTGTATTTTTAAAGAAGATAATTCTAATGTCCTCTTTTGAAATATCATTTATACTTTGGTGTTTTGGTGGGTTATTATTTTCGTTACTAATATTTTTGTTATCAAAACCAACTGTACAAGCAACAAAACAAACAAAATCTTGGTACAAATTTTTTATTTTGGCACTTTGTCTTGGGTTAATGCAATTATCAACAAATTATGTATTTTCAAAACTCAATGTAGGATTATCACTTGCGTTATTCCAATTATCCACAATTGTCAATTTATTTTTGGGATACAAAATTTTTAAAGAAACAGATATTCTCAAAAAATTTATCGGAATTGTTATTATGTTAATCGGTTCAGTTTTGATTTTGATGTTGAACAATTAATGAACATTTTATATATTTATTTCGTTATATTAATGTATGAAAAAGTTTTTGTATATTTTTGTGATTTTATTTTTAGCGTGTGGAGTTGTTTTGGCATCTCCTTCAAGAGGTTGCCATAGTCACCATAGTGGACATAATTGCCACCATGGTGGGTATCATGGATATTATAGGGGGTCACACTATCACAGTTCATCGCAGTCACGAGTTTTGATTAGTGAAGATAACTTTGATAATAAAACTGAGTTTGAAAATTGTATAAATCATACTTTGGTCACGCATACTAAAGTTTTATATTATTCTGACGGAACAAAAAATATTTTTAAAAAATATGGAATTTTAAATAAAGACGGTAAGGCTATCGTGGATAATTTATACTATGTAAAACATCAAATTTCTACAGATGGAAATCATTATTTTATAGTCAAAAATCCTGAATATAACAAATCAAAATATATGATATTGGATTCTTCAGGAAATAGTAAAAAATCAAATTTTTATGACAAATATCAATTTTTAAACAGAAATAAACTTATAGTCAAACAAAACAGAAGATATGGGATTGTTGATTTTAATGACAATACAATTGCTGATATTAAATACAATTCCCTAAAACCTTATGGCGATTTGATTATAACAAAATACAACGGATATTTTGGTTTGATAGACGAAAAAGGGAATACTATTTTAAGAAATGAGTATGATAAAATTTCTAAAATCGGGAATGTATTTGTTGTTAAAAATATGGGTAAATACAGAGTTGTAGATTTAAACGGCAAATTTTTGAATGAATTGAATATAGACAAAATTAAGCAGGATGGCGATTATTTTAAGATAAAAATTGAAAATTCTTATGGAATTTTGGATAGAAATGGAAATGTCGTAGCGCCTGCAAAATATAAAAAAGTGCGTGTAAAAAGAAATACTCCTCAAGTGTATGAAAATAAAGAATGGAAGAATATATAATTTAAAACCTGTGTCAATGTGATTTAACTATAGTATAATGATGTAGGATACACATTGTATAGGGTTATAGATGGAAGAGAAGGAATTTAATATTACTCCATATTTTTTCTCCCATAAGGGTGATAATGTCGAGGAATACAAGAAGTTATTAATCAAATCTTTGGAAGACTATGTTGAATGGCGTAAAGAATATCATAATGAAGATTTTAAATTATTGAAAGGTTATGATGAAAATTCCGAAGGATATAAAGAAGGATTAAAACGATTAGAAACATGCTATGATGAGATGCTGAACAGGTTGCATAAGTCTATACCTTTTCATTCTCCAAGATATCTTGGACATATGATGTCGGAAAACTTTATGCCAAGCGTTTTAGCCAATTTTGCGACACTTTTGTACAACCTTAACAATGTATGCTATGAAGGTTCTCCGGTTACGGTCGAGATGGAATATGAGATTGCCAAAGATTTTGCAAAGATGATTGGTTATGATACCGATTTATCTTGGGGACATTTGACAGGTGGTGGTACTGTTGCAAATATCGAAGCTCTTTGGGTAGTGAGAAATATGAAATATTTCCCACTTATTGCCCAAAATCTTGCCAAGACTTTTAGGAAAGATTTTGATGTTGTTCAACCGAACGGGCAAGTTAAAAAACTAACAAAATTAAGTCAGTATGAATTATTAACCCTTACTCCGGATGCGATAAAGACATTGTTAAAAGACTTTTTTGAGCTTGACTGGGGTAGGAATATTAACCAAGATATTTATATAAATTCACACAATATTTCGCATGTCGGAATGCACAATTATTATAACGGTAAGATTTTTGTTCCTGCATCAAAACATTATTCTTGGGATAAAGCAGCAGAAATTCTTGGATTTGGACGAAAAAATATTGTTTTGGTAGAAGTTGATGAAAACTTTAGGATGAATACGGATGATTTAAAAGAAAAATTGATTAAATCGGTTAAACACAATGAGCCTATTGTTGCTGTAGTTGGAGTTATGGGGACTACGGAAGCATCCTCTGTTGACTCAATTGATAAAATTCAAGAAATCAAAACATATCTTGAAAAAGAATACAATGTTTCATTCTTTTTGCATATTGATGCAGCGTACGGTGGTTATGCAAAATCTTTATTTTTAGACAAGAATAACAGTATTAAGTCTTATGAAAAAGTAAGGGAATTTGTCGGGTGTGATTGGCCGTCAAAAGACATTTATAACGCATATTGCTCAATGCATTATGCAGATTCTGTTACCGTAGATCCACATAAATTAGGTTATTTGCCTTTTGGTTCTGGTGCAGTGATTTATAAAAACAAGATTACAAAACCTGCTACCATATCCCACGCGCCATATATCTCCAGTTCGACTAATCCTGAAAATGAAGATTTATTTTTTGGTGAATATATTTTGGAGGGTTCAAAATCCGGTGCAGCTGCAGCTGCATGTTGGTTGGCAAATAAAGTAATTCCTCTAAATGATTTTGGCTATGGCAAATTACTGAAAAATGAAATTATTGATTCAAGGATGATAAT
>JAKSUP010000228.1 GCA_024408905.1 bacterium | reverse complement strand
CCATCTACTTATGAGTTCGAAAAAATTAGACTATCAACTTACTCAACTAATTTTAGAGTGGAAAATATTACAGCAGATGAGATTAAAACCACGAACACAAATGGTGGTAATCGATTCTACAATATTAATGCTAGATTGCTTGATATTTCAACTTGGGTAAGCGACATTAATACCGAAAACATAAATGTAACCTCGTTTATTTCGACATCATCATTTGGAAATCAAGAATTGAGTTTCTTAAAAATGCCTCAACGCATATCTGCTAGAGCATCTAGAAGCGGGAACATTAACATATATTTACCAGAGAATGATGGTTTTACCATCAATTGCGGTTCTAAAAGTATAGATACAGATTTTGAAGTTAGTACAGTTTATACCGATGAAGAAGATCAAAGTACTCGTAAACTTGTGTACAAAGATGGAACAAAAACTTCTATTTCTCCTTATTCATTAACAGGAAAAATTGGAGTGCACAGACAAAATAGCTAGTGACGTAAGGTATTCTAGTCCCTATGCTTTTCCGTTAGGATTAGTAAGATAACTAGAACAAGAAGATTTGGCAATGGCAAATAGTTGAAAATATAATGGAGAAATGTATAATATAGTTAACAAAGGCGTTTTGTCGCGCTAAGGAAAGAGACTGGGGCAAACCAGTCTCTTTTTGCATTTTCGGAAACATCGCTTGAATACAACAACTTGATTGTTGAAAAATAATGTAAGATAAGTATAATATAGTTAACCAGGCGTTAAGGGCCAAAGGAAAGAGACTGGGGCGAACCAGTCTCTTTTTGCATTTTGTAGGAAACCCAGGCGTTAAGGGGTTCTAGTCCCTATGCTTTTCCGTTCTATTATTTTTTCCTTGCATTGTACACAAGGATTTTTCTGAAATATAAAATTTCTTAATATTGAAGTAGCCCATTTTCTAAAAATAATTCCTCTTTGAGATTTGACTCTATAACCGACAGATATAATTACATCCAAACTGTATAACTTTGTTATATATTCTCTTCCGTTGAGCATAGAGGCATTTTTTGCCTCCGTGCTTATTTCTAACAATTCGCCTTCAGAATATATGTTTCTTATATGTTTGTTAATAACACTGGCGTCTCTTTCAAAAAGTTTACTAATACCATCTGCTGATAGCCACACCGTGTCTTCTTCTGGTGATACATTAACATCTAATTCAAATTCACCATCATTGTTTTGTACATTTAATTTCATAGAATCGTCATTCCTGTTCGTTTTTTAAATAAAGAAGTTCACAAATTTGTGTCCAATATAAATTGCTCGGCACTGCCGAGCATTTTTTATACTATGTATAAAAAATTAACATCTTTGATAAATTTTGTCTAGAGTAACCCTTACCTAATTGCTTTGTAAGTTCCTCAGAAATTTTACTAATTGTTATTTTTTTACAGTTCTTTTGTCTTTTGTTTTCTTCGATATAATCGTTAATATATTTACCAAAAAAACATATTCATGTCTAAAAGCATTTGATTAACACAATAAGTAGCATTGTTTCGAGTGTTGATTTGTTTGTTAATAATGAAAAGTCTCCGTCTTTAAATGTTAAGATTTCAAATTTGTTACTTATAGCATTTTTCTTCTCGTATTATTTTGGTACGGGCAAATTTTGCCCTAACTGTATTTTACTAATTGTTTTTTATAATAGGAGTAATTTGTAAAACCTTTTTGTTATTATCTAATAGATTTCTACTCATCAACGTCATCGGCCTAATGTAAGGCTTAGTATTTACGAATCCTAGTGTTTTATACCCGTCACTAGTTGCAATTACACAAGTTACTGTGTTCCTTGTAAAGTTTTCTTGTACTAGTAATTCGCAGGTAAAAAATGAAAAAATCGTTTTTAGGTTTTTGACTTTTTTGTAAATTGTTGATCGATATGCATCTGGAAAATTCAGAATATTTTCTTTAGAAATCGATTCATCTAAACATCTTTTAAAATATTCGCCAGTTGATAAGTTTGTCTTTACTCCTGTTAAATGGAGAAAGTTTTGTTTATAAAATCTTGCGTTGTAAATTTTTGATAGTTTAAAATTTTTGCTTTCAAAAACAATAGTTACAGATAATAATTTTTGATATTCTTGAGCAGCGATTTTTAAATCTACTTTTAATTTGTTAAATAATTCATCGTAGTCCATAAATATGAAAAAATGGCGTTTTTAGGTGCGCCACCACGATGATGCTGAGTTTTAGGTCTTCAGCTAGACGTAGCAGTGGATATTAACGTCCCCCACTGGGGACACATATATGTTAACACATGGTATTGAAATGTGATAACAATTTTTATCGTGGATAGCTATAAACTATGAAGAGAATTGCCATTTCTCCTCCTTTTAAATAATGCTCTTCATGCATATGTCAACATTATAATATGCAAATAATGAAAAATCAACATAATTCAAAAAGATTTTATTTATTTTTTGCATAATGTTAAAATATGAACGAGGATGAAGGATATGGATAAGATTGAAGAAGAGATTTCTTTAAGAATTAAGGAAATGATGAGCAAAAGGAGAGTGAACCAAAGTGATCTCGCAAAAGAACTTGGCGTTCACCAATACGACATTTCAAGAATGTTGAATGGAAAACCGTTCCCATCAATTCCACAACTTAAAGTAATCGCAAATTACTTAGATTGTTCTTTGTATTACTTGATTGGTATTCAAGAAGAATCATATAGAGAACTAACTCCAGAAGCTGCTAAAGTCGCTAGAGCATACTCTGCTGCAGACGACGTTATGAAAGCAATAGTAAAAAGGGTATTAGATATCTAATATAACGGGAGGCACTGCCTCCCATTTTTATTAATCTATAAAATAGATTAGTTTTGCCAAGCACCGCTTGGCTTTTCTATACCGATAGAGACTAGTTCTCGTATCGGTCGAATTTTGACCCTGTAATTGATATATAGGTATATCTTTGATATAGTTTATTGGCAATGAATCAACACTATATTCC
>JAKSUP010000227.1 GCA_024408905.1 bacterium | reverse complement strand
TATAACGGAGAATAGTTGTTTCATTTTTATCGGATTTTGCAGTAACGCGCAAAACTTTTCCTTGAATTTTTTGAATAACACCATCTATCGTAATGGCCAGCTTGTCAGTTTTTGCATCTCTTGTAAAATCAAACTCAACAACATCCTTAACGTCCGTTACCAAAGGTCTGGAATTTAGTGTGTGTGGTGCCAATGGAACTATTATTGTTCCTTTATAGCTTGGAGCAACAAGAGGACCACCAGCAGCTAAAGCATAAGCCGTAGAGCCTGTTGCTGTTGAGGCGATGACGCCATCACTACGTAAGTCGCAAACATGTTGCTTGTTAATGTTTATTGAAAAATCTACAATTCGTCCAGATTTTGAACGACGAACGCAAGCTTCATTTAGAGCAATAAATTCATACGAATTTTTATCAGTAACCACATCTACCAACAAATGTGACCTTGTCTCTTTATCAAGCTTGCCATCCAAAGCATCCTGTACAAGTTTCTCAAGTCCAGTAGAAACCGAGTTTGTCAAAAATCCTAAATGGCCATAATTTATACCAAGTATTGGCGTGTCTTTACTGGCGATAAAATGCGAAGTTCGAAGCATTGTGCCGTCGCCTCCAAGAACGACAGCCAAATCATAATTATCAACATTTGTCTGATTTTCTAAGTCTGAATCCCACGAACCATATACATCATAATTAAAATTATGGGAAACAAAATACTCCTTTAAGCACTTCAATGCGTCAAGTGCCTGGTCATTATATTTATTTACAACTACTAAAAGCTTCTTCATTTGGTTCTACTTTCTGCATATCAAATATGCAAGGCATAATTCTATACATTTATTTGTAATTATGCAAGTTAATAAAGCAAAATAGAATTGAAGATTTGTATATTGTTTGTAATATCTTAAACACAAAAATAATTTAAAGTTCTAAAACAAGAACCAATCATTATTCATTTAAATTCATGACATATTCAGAGTCTTTAAATAAGCTTTTTTGTCAAGGGAATCTTGCGTGAGAGTAAATATTATCATAAACATTGTCTTTAACAGGCATTATATCTTTAACTTTTCTATCTGTAGTATTTGAAATAGTGTTGGCTCCTGCAGATTTCAAAGAATAATGCTCCCCTGATTTATCTCATCTTTTTATAATAACTTGATCTTCTGAAATTTCAAAACTTGTCATAGTTAAATCAGCATCAACATTTGTTGGAGTATAGTGAGTTTGCCAATTATCTCAATAATAGCCAATATAACCTGCGTTCATATATATAAAATCTATTTTTTCGTCAGTATATTGTGTGTTACTACCAAGCTGTGCGATATAAATTGAATCATCATATTTTAAGAATTGAGAAGCACCACCCATGTAATTGTCATCGCCATGAGCATGATTATGTCCGTATAAAAATATTAAATTTAGGTCCTCACCATATTTATTGCAAGCATCAAAAATATATTTTGCATAAATATTGTCAGAATCTTCCTGAGTACGAGTACTAAAATGTAGCGGAACATGAGAAACAATAAATATAGGTTTAATGTATTCTTCAGATGTTTTTTTAGCTAAATACGAATCAAGAGCATTTGCAGTATTAAGTACAATGTTCTTTGCGTTTAAAGAAGCTTGTTTTGATGGAAAATTTTCTTCGTTGATAACAAAAACACCATAATCTTCAGTATCATTAGCACCAAAATTTGCTAATAAACTTGTTTTGTAATCATGATTACCCTGAATTAAATGCAAATTATTTGCTTCTGGATAAACAGAATGGACAGCATTCTTAAAAGCATTAATGCCAACATTTGTATTAGATTCAGCGTTTCATCCCCTTGTTGTGTCATAGCAATAATCACCACAACAAATTAATCCATCAATATTAATATAATTAGACGAAACTTGACTAAGAAGACTTTTTACCGTTTCCATGCCATTTCCATAAGAGCTTGCGTTGCCAGATTTACAAACTGGATCTTGGAAATCAGAACAAGCAACAACAACTGAGCACTCTCCTTTTTCAGCTGCCTCACCTTTAGATGGAATTGTCATAAAGGCAATAACAATAATTGCAAATAAAAGCAGTAAAAATAAATGAGCGAGAAAACTATAACTTCTTATGTTCTTTAGCATAACAGGCCTTTCCACATAACTAAAACAACAATATTTTACATTATTTTAGACCAAAAATATACGTAAATAAGAAAAAGGCACGGAACTTCACCGTGCCTTTTAAATTGTGCCGTCGCCTCCAAGCTCAACAACCAAATCACAAATAATCGAATTATGTTTTAAATCAAACCTTAAAACATGAAGTTCTCACCCACCATAAACATCATAATTGTAATGATTATTATCGGAATACTTCTTCAATTACTTTGATGCATCTACGGCTTGATTATCATATTTGTTTACAACAAGTAAATATTTTCATTATTTAATTTCCTTGCATTTATTAACTTGATAAGCATAAGAGAATAAGACTATAGGAGCACAATAATATATAGGCATTGCATAACGATAAATTGTCAAAGGCCCAAACATTATAGTTATCAAGAAAGCAAAAATAAATGTATAAGCAACAATATTGCCTTTTTTATCTATGATACTACATAACAAAGAAAATATAATAATTCAAATATTTATTTGGAAGCTCTTTAATAATCTACATATAAAAGGATTTTCATATATAGAATCGCCAAAAAGTGAATTGTAACAATCTCTTAAATTTGGAAAAAAAGAAGACCGGACAAAATGATACTTAGCATATAAACCATCATATAGAGCATCAACAACTTCAGGATCATAATTGTAAATTTTAGTTTCAGTTATTGTACTAAGAATATAAAAATTCCCAATATTCGTATCAATAAAAGCATGGATACATGTTAAAGGATAACGAATAGCAAACCGAAATCACACGGGTAAAAATTTGTTAATAATATCAGAAGAGACCACATATCTTCTTAGTGCATCTGTGTTATAAGGATTATAT
>JAKSUP010000226.1 GCA_024408905.1 bacterium | reverse complement strand
GTTAGCCGTCAACCCGAGTGTTAACAATGTTGCTAAGCCTATAAGACCTTTACCGGCATGTTTCATATAACCTGTTGCCCAGCTATCACCCTTCCACAAAGATTTTGCAGATTTACCGATAGTTCTTACAAAAGAGCAAGTTACATTTTTTAAATTTTCTGCAAATCCACCAATACCTGCACCGTGTTTTCTGTTAGCAAATGCAGTAAAGAAATCGCTCCAACAATTTTGAACGGCAAGTCCGACGCCAACAGCTGCCCATGCATAGGAAGAAAGAGTTTTTGCAGTATTTGATGTTGCAACAATATTTTGAATGATAGGTGTAGTTTCAGAAACAGAATCGTTCAAATTCTCTCCAAGCCCAAGCTTTTTGGCGACTTTATCAAAATATTCTCTATCTAACAAATCTTTACGGAAAAATTCTTTACTATCAAAGACTTTTCTTTGTTGGTGCTGAACTTCAATGCTGGCATCTTCTCCGGCTTCTTTTGGCAAATTATAGACTATATTCTGATAAGGCATTTCTACGTCTACGCCTGTTGCAGCTTTAATTGGCTTAGTTATTAATGGCTTGGAAATTGCTTTTAATAATGCATAAAACACAACTCCAAGTGCCATTTTTTTGCCTAAGAATGAGGACATTTTTTGTGAATGTGCATCAAGCTTTTTAGTGGCATTAAAAACAAGCATAAACATTAAACTGCCAACTACATAAGGAATTGCGCCCATAGCAAGAAATTCGTAGAAATTAGAATTTATGTCTCCCTTTAATCCTTTTATCGGATAGTCGATAAATGCACTAGATGTCTTTTGAAATCCCTGATCTATATGTGTTTTTGGCGTGTTAGGAAGAATACGTGTTTCGTCAGGAACAGTTGTTTTGTCCTTTGATTTTGCAAGAAAGCTTATTCCATTGTTTTTGTTTGCAATTGCTCTTATCATAGAAATTCCTACCCGACACCTATCCACTTAAGTATTATGAAGATGATTTTTTGCTATTTGCACAAACTTTTTTTACAATTATTTACATTATAAAAATATTATTAAATGCTAAGTATATTAATTATTTTGGAATACTCCACACAAGATAATTTTATCAAAAACATAATCACTTTTACATGATTGTATAAACCTTTTTTGTTATACTAAAAAATATTGGAGATATCTTAAATGAACATGCTCAAAAAAATAGCAATAGCACAAATTAATTCCGTATGTGGAGATTTTCAAACCAACTCGAATAAAATTATTGATTTCCTTCAAAAAGCTGAAATTTCTGATTGCGCGTTAGCTATTACCCCTGAAAAATCATTATGTGGTTACGGATTAAATGATACTTTAAAGAAATTTCCATATTTAGTGAATAGCATACCGAATTATATCAAAGAAATAGCACAAAAAACAAAATTATATTCGCTCATTGGGTACTGTGATGTCGATTACAATTCAATATATGCACTTGTTTATAACGGAAAAGTACTAAAAACAATTTCACAGAATTCAATAATAGAAATCGAAGGAATAAAATATGCAATTATTTTAAATCAATCAGATTTGTCTTGCATAAAAGACTCTGATATTTGTATTTATACGGAATCGTACCCTGTAGGAATTGAAAATAAACAAAAGTTAGATAAATTTTTGACAAAAATTTCTGATGAATACAAAAAAACAATAATACACATTAACCCTGTAGGTGCAACTGACAGCTTATCTTTTGACGGAAGAAGCATCGCTTATAACAGTAATAAGCAGGTAATCGCAAGATGCAAATCTTTTGATGAAGATCTTGGAATTATTGATTTTAACGGAAACAACATAATCCATGATGAAATAAAATACGCAAACAAAGACTGTTTTGATTTGAATTACGAAGATAGCGAATTGGAATATATTTATAGAACAGTTTTGCAAGGGGTTAAAGATTACTTCCAAAAATGTGGAATTAAACGAGCTGTTTTAGGATTATCCGGAGGTTTAGATTCAACAGTATGCGCCGTAATACTTACGGATGCACTGGGAAAAGAAAATGTTTTCGGGGTTTCAATGCCATCAAAGTTAACAAGCGCAGAAAGTAAATCTGATGCAAAAATACTTGCACAAAATTTGGGGATAGGATTTTCGGAAGTTACAATAAAACCCATGTTTGAAACTACAAGCGAATGTTTTAATACCCTTTTTGGAAATGTGGAAAAATTCTGGGATGGCAGATATAAGCAATCATTTACACCCGATAATATCCAAGCTCGTTCCAGAGCTATTTATCTGTGGGGGATTGCGAATGAGTTTTCGTCTTGTATACCGATAGCAACTTCTGATAAGTCTGAGGCATATATGGGTTATGCAACAATTAATGGTGATATGTCCGGAGGATTTGCACCAATACTTGATATTACTAAAACAAAATTGTTTGCACTTGCAAGGTGGTTAAACAAAAGTCGTAAAGAAAAAAATGCAATTCCCGAATCGATAATATTGAAAAAACCCGGGGCAGAACTGGCAATTGACCCAAATACAGGCAAAACGCTTAATGCCGAAGATGCTCTTATGCCATATGAATTTATGGATGAAATTATCTGGAGAATTGAAAAAAAGCAAGAAACATACTCTGATATGCTTAATTCTGAATTTGTATACGAAAAACAAAATAATATTTCTCAAGAGCAAAAGAAAGAATGGATAAATAAATTTTTTAAACGTATGTCAGGGGCGTTATATAAAGCAACAATAATGCCTCCTTCAATAATAACAAATTATCCTACAAATATTAAACCTGCGTATTTTCAACCAATTACATCCGGTCATATAAATTATAAAATCAACTAAATACCAAGTTTGAATTCAGGTGCTTTATTTGGCGACGCATATCCTCAGCTTTATCACGCAAGCCTTCTTCTGTGTAAATATTCATTGCTTTTATATAATTTAATTCAGCTTCATCATGATAATTTATATTATTATATCCTGACATCAACTGTAATGTTTGAGCCAAAAGGATATACGCCTCGGGTTTATTAGGATTCAC
>JAKSUP010000225.1 GCA_024408905.1 bacterium | reverse complement strand
ATATCACTAACTGCATTTGGCCATATTATGCAAATTGCAATATCTATGACAACAGTATGGGCAATAGGTACGGAGTTTAAATTCGGAACTACTAAAGAGTGGTTAAAAGCAGCAGATGGTTCAATTATTACGGCATTTTTAGGCAAAATAACCCCTTATTTTGTAGTAATGATGATACTTTTTGGAATTATAGACCAGCTATATTATGGAATTTTTGGGGCGCCTTATGCCGGAAATATACCAATCGGCTTTTTGTGTACGATACTTTTTACAATAGCCTGCCAGTCTTTAGGAATTATATTTATGTCAGTGAACGGGAACTTTAGGTTAGGTTTAAGTTTTTGCGCATTTTATGTAGCAATCGGTTTTGCTTTAGCCGGAGTTACTTTCCCTGTTATGGCTATGCCAAAGGTTGTACAAGCATACACTTCCATAATGCCTTTAAATTATTGGGTGCAAATACTGTTAGACCAATCTTTGAGAAACATACCATATATCTATGATTTCAAATTTTTGCTCCCACTTTTGGCAATAATATTCGTAGGACATGTGGCACTTATTAGGTTAAAGCAACTTGCTTATGATGAAACGAGGTGGGATCAGTCATAATGAATAAATTTTTGGATATAATGGTCAAAGAATATAAGCGCTTTACATCAGAAAAAGGTGTAATGCTAATTATGATTGTGGCAGTTATTTTTTATGCTTTTTGGTATGCTATGCCATACAAAAATGAAGTAATGAAAGATGTTCCTATGGGAATTGTAGATTTGGATGAAACGGATTTCTCAAGAGATGTTGTCCGAGATCTTGATATAACTGATGTTTTAGACTTTAAAGAACACTATTTGAGTATTCATGATGCAGAAAGAGACTTTTTCAGAGGGAAGCTGATGGGATTTATTGTAGTTCCAAAAGATTTCCAAAAAGATATTTTGCGTGGCAAACAGGTAAGCGTATCGTTATATGCAGACAGTGCTTATTTAGTTGTTTATAAAACGATTTATGCAGCAACCTTACAAGCAGCAATTGAAAATGGTGCAAGACTTGAAGTCGCTAGGATGATGAAAACAGGCGTTCCAAAGAAACAAGCAATTACGGTTAAGCAACCGTTTGAATTTATATCCGTACCACTATTTAACCCTGTCGGAGGGTATAAGAGCTATGTTTATCCGGTTATTTTGATTATGATACTACATCAAACCCTCATTATGGGCTTGGGTATGTTGCAGGGAACAAGAAATCAAAAAAAAGAAAAGTATACCGTTGATCCTAAAGATATACCATTTACACTTTTAGCACGTTCAACCATGTATGTACTTATGTACTTGTTTTATGGTGCAGTTGCGTTTTTAATATTCCCATCGCTATTTGTTTATCCGGCACATTACAACCTAATTCCTTTATTTTTGGTTTATATCTTATTTTTATATTGCGTGGCATTTTTTGCTCAAACAATATCATATTGGTTTAGGATGAGAGAATCTGTGTTGTTAATAATGGTTGTAACGTCTTTGATTTTTGTATTTATACCGGGTCTAATATGGCCAAGGGAAAGTATTCCTGAATTTGTAAACCTTGCTTCGTTTTTAATACCGGGAACTTGTGGAGTTGATGCCATTATAAAACTTAATCAAAACGGTGCGAGTTTTATTAATATTTTGTACGATTATTTATGGTTAATGTTTTTAACAATTGCATATTTTATATCAGCCGTTTATCTTACAAGAAAATCCGACAGCAAGTTTTAATATAGGACTTGAAAAAGAGAAGTTTTTATACTATATTTTAAATATCAGGTGCGGAAGTAGCTCAGTGGTAGAGTACCTGCCTTCCAAGCAGGCTGTCGCGAGTTCGAATCTCGTCTTCCGCTCCATTTTTTTGCAAAATTTTTGCGTGTAAAGAGATGAGAACTCGCTATAACCTTTCTGTCCAATTTGGATGGGTTGTTTTAGGTAAAAAGTGGCTTTGTTAGGGTAATTGAGGCAAGTTTTTAATGTTGAGATTTGGCGTCATTTTCTTGCACAAAAGTCACTATTCTTGCACATTTTTGCACTAAATCTCCGTTGGTTTTTCTGTATTTTGCATATTTCCCCAATGTATTTGAGTTTCAGCTCCGGACAAAATGGGAAATTTGTGCAATTTTATTTTATCTTCAAATTTGAGATGTGTAGAAATGTCTCTGAGATTGAGACAAGACACTTGATTTCTTTCGCAACAGGAGTGATAAATGTGTGTACGAAAGGAATTTAAGACATGCTAAATAAAGATTACAAACTATATGGAACGAAAATTTTAAATTTACAAACACAAGAAATCGGGTTATTAATTTACCTTTGGACAAATAAATTTGCTGACGGTGATGTAGATTTTGCCACTTGCGTTGATAAAAAAGGCAAACGATACAACATTGAATTAGATAACATACGAGGGGTTGAAGATGATTTTGAGAAATAAACAAACCCAAGAAAAATTAGAAGTTGCATTATCTGAATTCAAAATAAAATTTGCGAAAGAATTACGAAATACTTTTGATAGTTTTAAAAAATCAGAAAATTCAAAGCAGTATTTTAAATTAAAAGATTATACAGAAGAAGATTTTTACTTCAATTTGCAATGGAGTTTTAATCATCTTAGCAATTCTGCTTGGTACATTGAAAGGCTTTAAAATGGAAAATATTGGTCAAAATCAAATACAATTCACTCCTGAAAAATCAAAGCAGATTGCACTTGCAAGATTGGATTTGGTTCATCAATGGTTAGAGTTTAGGAAAAAATCTAAAAACAAACTCCAAGCGGATTATGATTTTGTTAAGTTGCACAATACTTCAAATGGTTATCTATTTGAGATTTTGGGTAAAATATCAAGAGGAAGTTTGCATAGATGGTATTCTATGCTAAACGGAACAGAAGATTATGAAAAACTTTTACCCCAATATAAATATGCAGGGGTAAATGAATATAGAACCGTCTTAACTGATGAAGAAATAAAAATATTTATGGGATTACTTCTGCATCCGAACAGAATTAGT
>JAKSUP010000224.1 GCA_024408905.1 bacterium | reverse complement strand
AATACTATTAATATGGAACATTTTCTAAAAAACACATTACATATCACAAAACTAACTAAAACTGACGCAAGAGAATTAGGTATCGACACTAAAACTTTTGATGAACTAAATGTTAATGAAGATGCTTACGTGGACGTCGATGAACTTATGGACGAACTTGCTGATGAAGGTTCTGATTTGTACGAACAATTCGCAGTAATGTACGAAGACAATCAGAAAAAAACTAACGATAATAAAAAAGAAGAAAATACTAATAAAGTTAATTCAAAAGGTGACATGAAAAAATAAATTGAGTTTAACCCGTAGATAAAATAAGAGCTAAAGAGAGAGAAAAAGAAAAATAAAAAACGAAGCTTCTGCTTCGTTTTTTATTTTTGCAATATGACTATACTTCAGTCAATAAGCGTATCTTAGACACTTTATAGTTGCTTAATATTTCTTAATATTAGTGACAAATTAAACAATCGCATGTAAAAATATGTTATAATGTTGGTAGGAGACAGTATAGTTCGTTACCGGCCAATATGCGAAAGCAGAAAGGCGATACATATAAAGATGACAAGTAATATACAATTACACAATGACCTTGAAAAACTGATTTCCATTATGCCCCGGAAGGTTGTAAATTATCTCAATTTTGAAAAATTAGAGGATGTAATTGAGATTGTCTTGGATATCGGCAGACCTGCCGAAATCCGTCATTCCGGTGGAAAAATTGAAAAACTCGGTTCAGATTTGATTGACGATAGTGATATTACTTATGTAACTTCGCATCTGCAAGAATTTACGCACGATAACAGGTCAGGTATTCCCGGAACGCTTCACCGTATCAGTGCTATAAGAAACAGGCAGGGTAAAGTTGTTGGTTTAACTTGTCGTATAGGTCGTGTTGTTACGGGAACGATTGCTTGCATTAAAGATATTTGTACTCAGGGCAAAAGTATCCTATTTTTAGGCCGTCCGGGTGTCGGCAAAACTACAAAACTCCGTGAAATTTCACGTCTTGTGGCA
This sequence comes from bacterium, assembly GCA_024408905.1. GTDB lineage: Bacteria > Cyanobacteriota > Vampirovibrionia > Gastranaerophilales > Gastranaerophilaceae > CAG-196. The sequence goes on along the minus strand of JAKSUP010000224.1, from coordinate 2,047 downwards.
GATGAACTCGGAAAACGTGTCGTAATAGTAGATACATCAAATGAAATCGCAGGCGATGGTGACACTCCTCACCCCGCCATCGGAGCTGCAAGAAGAATGCAGGTTGCTCAACCCGAATTTCAAAAAGACATTATGATTGAAGCAGTAGAAAATCATACACCAGAAGTTATTGTTGTTGATGAAATTGGAACGGAAGCCGAAGCGCAAGCTGCAAGAACAATTGCAGAGCGTGGTGTTATGCTTATCGCAACAGCCCACGGTAACAGTTTGGAAAGCTTAATAAAAAACCCGACGTTATCTGACCTTGTCGGTGGTATTCAGTCCGTAACACTGGGTGATGATGAAGCTAAGCGTCGTGCATCACAAAAAACTGTTCTTGAACGTGAAAAACAACCGACTTTTGACATTGTTATAGAAATTATTGATAGAAATACTTTAGCAGTATACAAAAATACATCCGAAGCTGTAGATTATATATTACGTGGTTGGCCAATAAGACCTGAATTACGTAAAGTTGATAAGGATTATGTTAAAGAAATGCCTCTTCAAGAAGTTAAAGAATCCGTAAAACCGGTTGAACCGTTACAATCTGAGTTGGCAAAAGAAGAAAACCCTTTAAGTTTTTCTTTCTCAAAATTGAAGTACTGTGAAAAGCAAAAACCTCTCAAAAAGGTTTATTTGTATGCTGTTTCGAGAACAATTGTTGAAAAAATTATTGAAAGATTGGATTTTAATCTTGAAATTACGCGTAATGTAGAGGATGCAGATATTGTAATTGCTCACAAGAACTTTGCAAAAGGTGGAGCAAAAATTCTTAGTACTGCAAAAGAGTATCGTGTACAAATATTTTATGTAAAAACAAACTCTATGGCTCAAATCCAGAAAGTTTTGAAAGATGCTTTAGATATTCAACCGTCTGATGAGATTGGCGAAACATATTGCGACGAAACAGAAAAAGCCTTGGATGAAGTTAAAGAAGCAATAAAACAAGTTAATGAAGGTGCAGAAATGGTTGATGTTGCACCTCAAAATACTCAAATAAGAAAACTGCAGCATGATTTGGCTTCTCAATACGGGCTTCAAAGTAAATCTGTCGGCGATGGTGAAGCTCGTCATATTAGAATTTCTAAGTAAAACATTGTAATTTTGTCGGCACTAATCACTTTCTCCTAATTCAAGTGAAGGTAAGTGTAAGGTTATACTAAAAGACGTGCTGTCATCCTGAATTTATTTCAGGATCTTTCCAACTAGTAATTATGACCAATGTCAGGACTTCATATACCTCAGATGCTGAAACAAGTTCAGCATGACAGTTTTATATCACCTCACCCCTACCCTCCTGACTTAGAAGAGGAAGCTATATTGCACCTTCCACTTTTGCAGAGGAATAAAATCCGGCTTGCTTGTTGGTTATCATAAAATGAATATATTTCTGTCACATAACTTAACAGATTGCCATTACATTCAATCGTAGTGTAGAATATTGTGGGGAGTATTATGCTCTTTTAAAAAGATAGTTGTTTAAAAGGAAAATATTATGATGAATTTGAAGAAGTGGGGATATGCACTCTTGGGCTTGTTTATGGTTGCCCTGCCTTCTAGCGCTGCAATGACTTTACCGAATATAAACATAGGTATGCAGACAGTTAACACTCCACAGGATTTTACAAATGGTTTGCAAATCTTGATTTGGTTAACTATATTAACCCTGGCACCAAGCATATTAATTATGACAACCTCTTTTGTCAGGTTGATTGTTGTTTTAGCTCTTGCAAGACAAGCAATCGGAGCAAGTAATTTGCCACCAAACCAAGTTATTACAAGTTTGGCATTGATTTTGACATTCTTTATCATGGCTCCGACTTTTAATGAAATTAATGAAAAGGCCCTACAGCCATATATGAATAATCAAATAACCCAACAAGTTGCGCTTGATAGAGGTATTGAACCGATTAGAAACTTTATGTTTAAGCAAACTCATGAAAAAGAACTTGCTTTGTTTATTAAAATGGCCAAAATCGAAAAGCCTAAAACTAAAGATGATGTT
>JAKSUP010000223.1 GCA_024408905.1 bacterium | reverse complement strand
TCCGGAAGCCGATACAGAAGCGAAATTCCTAAACAGTTTGTAAAAATTGCAGGAAAAACTATTCTCGAACATACTATAGAAATTTTTGAAAATGCAAAAGAAATTGATGAGATTTTCGTTGTAATTACTCCTGAATACAGACAATTTGCAGAAGAAATATTAGTTAAAAACAGGTTTCAAAAAGTTTCTAAACTACTTAACGGTGGAGAGATTAGAAAAGAAAGTTCTTACATTGGTATAAGTGCAATTGAAGAAGATGAGGCAAATGTAATCATCCATGATTGTGCCAGACCGTTTTTAACTCAAAAAATTATTACTGATTGTATAGAGGCACTAAAAAAATATGACGCAATTGATGTTGCAATTCCTTCTGCAGACACAATTATAGAAATTAATGATAATAACATTATCAAAGATATTCCAAACAGGGCTAAATTAAGACGAGGGCAAACTCCTCAATGCTTTAAGTTATCAATCATCAAAAAGGCCCACGATTTATCTAAAGACGATATGAATTTTACAGATGACTGTGGATTAATCGTTAAATACCATTTGGGCGAAGTTTATGTCGTGGAAGGTGATGTCGAAAATATTAAAATAACATATCCAAGCGATATTTTTATGGCAGACAGATTATTCCAAATAAGAAGTTCCATTTACCCTGCAGAACAAAATATAGAAAATGTTAAAGATAAAGTTGTTGTAATTTTTGGTGGAACAAGTGGAATCGGGAAATGCACGGCTGAACTTGCACAACAATACGGGGCTAAAGTATTTGTCGCATCAACAAGCACCGGTTGTAATATTACAAATTACAAATCAGTAGAAGAATTTTTACAAAAAATTTATGAAAAAACTCATAAAATTGATTTGATTGTAAATTCTGCCGGCGTTTTAAGAATGGGAAAACTTATTGAACGAGATATTGATGACATTCAAGAAGATATTAATATAAACTACATTGGCTCAGTTAATGTTGCCAAAGCCGGTATCCCATATTTGAAAGAAAGCAAAGGTTCGCTCCAATTATATGCTTCAAGCTCTTATACAAGAGGCAGGGCATTATATTCGACTTATTCATCGACTAAAGCCGGTATAGTAAATCTGTCACAAGCTTTGGCAGAAGAATTGACCGGTGATGGGGTAAGAGTTAATGTAATAAATCCTGAAAGATGCGCAACGCCTATGAGGCTAAAAGCATTCGGTAAAGAACCGGACGGGAGCCTATTGGCGCCGGAAAAGGTCGCAGAAGCTTCTTTAAAAACATTTTTATCAGATTTAACAGGACAAGTAATAGACGTAAGAAAGGATTAAAACAGCCTTATCTATATACAGAGGAGTATATTATGGAATGTAAAAGAGAACAAAACCTAAAAGGATGTACTTGTACAGCTGCGTGTGGTAATCACGGCATTTGCTGTGAATGTGTACGTCACCATAGAGAACAAAACCAAATTCCCGGTTGTTTTTTCCCTAAAAATGCCGAAGCAACATATGACCGTTCAATAGAAAATTTTATAAAAGTTTGGTCTAAAAAATAAAATATAAAATATTTCTAATTTTAACCTAATTATCAAACCTAATTTCAGCTTTATCATCTGTGCTTGTTACCGTTTCGGTTTCATAATACTCTTGAGAAAGCGCTGTATTTGTCACGTTGACATCGACTAATTTTTTCAGAATTTCAATATAGTCCAAACACTTTTTGCCCTTTATACCAAGTGTTTTCATTTCTATTTCACCATTAGGTGATAATTTTATCTGTATTTTTTTAGACATATTAACCTCTTATTAATTACTATCACATCTTAGCCATCAACATTAATTGTCAAAACAATTGTATTATCATCAAGAACTTCTTCTTCCTCAATTTCCATATTGTTTGCTTTGAGATTTTTAATAATACTTAAATAACTATCTTCTTGAGCATTCATTGCATATTCTGATGATATTTCATTGACTTTTTCAACATTAGCCTTCTCCGACAAAGATTTAACGGTAAGCATATATGGTTTATCTTCTGCCTGCTTTTTAAAAGTCAATGTATAATTCTCAACAACCCCGGATATTTCTTCTCCATAATCATTAATTGAATTTAATCCGTGTTCTTCAAGAGTTTTCATAAGGATTTCTTTATCCATAAACTGAGTTTCAAATTGTTGTTCAACAAATTGTTTTTCGGGCATAAACCTAATTTTTTCATCAGATAATTCTGTATTATAACTATTTTCATTATAATTTGCATCAAATTCTTCATTAGACACGTGTTTTGCAATTGCAGCCACACCTCCGGCAATCAACGGAACAATTATTTGTGCTAATACAACAGGCACTGCCACTACTGTACATGACATAATCTATTCTCCTATATATACTAAAAATCTAAAGTTCTACCACCACGGCTGGCTGAAACATTGTTTTCATCAATAACCTTTGTATATTCTTGTTTGCTTTTCGTTTTTGTTGCAGAAACAGCTCTTACATTTGCCCAAGAACGTAACGCAACAATCTGTTCTTTTTGTGTTAATGATAACGGAACAGTGTTTCTGATATTTTTAGCCAAGTCCTCAAACTGTAAAGGTCTGTTTTCAAAGAATGCATCACACAAAGCTGATATTACAACTTGTTCAATTTCTGAACCTATAAAACCTTCTGAAAGTTTTGCAAGTTCGATACAAGCATTTTTAACATCTCCTATTTGACTTGCAACTTCCTTGTCTTTCAAGCGTTTGCTCAAATGTAAGTAAAAAATTTCTTTTCTTTCTTCTACTGTTGGCAAATCTACAAAAAATATTTCATCAAAACGACCTTTTCTCAATAGTTCAGGGGGTAAATTATGGATATTATTTGCTGTCGCAATTACAAAAACAGGAGCTTCTTTTTCCTGCATCCATGTCAAAAATTGACCGAATATTCTTGATGAAACTCCACTATCACCATTTGAACCAAGACCTGATAAACCTTTTTCTATTTCATCAATCCACAGTATTGAAGGTGCAACTGCCTCTGCTGTAGCCAAAGCTCTACGCATATTTTCTTCTGAACTTCCGACAAGACCGTAA
>JAKSUP010000222.1 GCA_024408905.1 bacterium | reverse complement strand
GTACTAAGACTTTACTTGAGCAACGTATTGAACAAGAGAAGGATAGAGCTATTGCTGCGGAAAGTGGTTTAGGTATCACTATTTATAACGAGGACGTTAGAGCAATGAGTGCTGAAACAGAATTAAGAACTGTTCTTGAGAGATTAAATGGCTCTCCAGAAACTATTGGCTCTGTTTTATACTTAATTAATCAAGCTATTGCAAAAGTTGTAGATGATGCTCCTGAGTCTTTTAATACATTAAAAGAAATTGCTATTTGGTTACAGACACACGCAACTGATGCTGTCGCAATGCAAAATCAAATCAGTGAAAATACTTCAAAAATTTTAAAGGAAATCGCTGATAGAATTGAAGAGATTAACAAGCTCAAGCTTCTTATTGAACAAGAAAAGGATAGAGCTATTGCTGCTGAAAATACTTTAAATATCACTATCCATAACGAGGAAGACAGAGCAATTCGTGTAGAAACAGAACTTCGTCATTTAATTGAAAATATAGATGCTGCTGTAGATCGTGAAACAGAGCGTGCTACAGGAGAAGAAGCTCTTCTAAGAGAATTGATTAATAATACTAAGACTGAGGTAACTAATCTTATAAGTCAAGAAACTATTCGTGCTACTAGTGCTGAAACAGTATTGAATACTAAGATTGAGAATCTTAAGCAAGATATTACCAATATCACAAATAAGATTGATGATTTAGCAGATGATTTTGTACACCGTACTGGTGATACAATGACTGGTAGCTTATATGTTAATGGTATTATTTCTGCTAGTTCAGCTATCTACTCTTCAGATATCAAGTTGAAGGAAAATATCGAATCAATTAACGATGCTGATATTGAAAATGTAAAGAAGATTGACTTGAAGTCATACGCTTTCAAGGCTGACCCAACTCACGTACAAAAGTATGGAGTTATTGCACAAGACCTTGAGGCAGCTGGTTTGAAACATCTTGTATATCAAGGTGAAGAGTATAAGTCAGTTGATTATACCGCTTTCTTAATCCTCAAGATTGCTCAATTAGAAAAAGAAATTGAAAATTTAAAAAATAAGTAATTATTTTTTAAAAAAATGATTTTTTAATATTTATTATTGTAATATTTCAGAATTATAATTACTAAATTGTAATTTTGAGATATTACAATATAATAAAATAATAAAATTATAATTGAATACAACATATGAGTGATTTACTACTTAAAGCCCCGATTTCGTATGAGCCATTGAGAAAAAACAGATGGATTCTTCGTTTTCCTTCAAATTTAGGTATTTGTGAATGGTGGTTAAGTTCTGCTTCTAGACCTAATGTAAAGATTAATGAAACAAAGATAGAATTCTTAAATACTGAAACCTATGTTGCAGGTAAGTACAATTGGGAAGCTATGACTATTAAGTTAAGAGACCCTATTGGCCCTTCTGCTTCTCAAGCAATTATGGAATGGGTTCGTTTACATGCAGAATCAGTAACAGGACGTATGGGTTATGCTGCTGGCTATAAGAGAGATGTTGAGTTACAAATGTTAGACCCTACAGGTGTTGCAGTACAAACTTGGGTTTTGAAAAATGTTATGATAACATCTTCTGACTTCGGTTCACTTGATTATAGTGATGATGGTTTGGCAGATATTTCTGTAACTTTACGTTTTGATTATGCAATTTTGGCATATTAATTTGATAAAACAAAAAAAAAGAAGGTACAGTACCTTCTTTTTTTGTGTATATATTGTTATTCTATAACAATATCAGTTCGTCCAAGCATTTCAATATATTTTCTAGCTCTATCTTAACATACTGTTGCAATATTATATGTATCTTTAACTGTATTATGTAAATTTTCTCTTAACTTTTCCAACTTATCAGGATTTTCTACTAAATAGTTTATGTATTTAGCCCATTGTTTTGCACCTTTATTAAAGTCACACAATAAAGCGTTTCCATCTTCATGATATTCATTTCCTTTAGTAATCATTGGTTTTAGGTCAATTGTATAAGGCCCGAAATTTGAAGCAATAATTGCTTTATTAAAGAAACCTGCTTCAATAACCTTTAATTGTGACTTAACCTTATTGAAATTATTATCACACAATGGTACTAACAATACATCAATATTATTATAATGCACTGCATATTCTTCAATATCCTTAGTCCAACATCTACGATAGTTTTCGTCATGATTTGGATAATCTGATTGAGGTATAAATTTCATAAGAAAATCCTTATGCTCTGGCGATACTATCTTATACTTGTCAGTAACAATCTTCTCATACTCATACCATACGCTTTCTGTTGGTTCGATAGGACGTGTCTCTACCTTTCCTGTATCTGCATATCTAATTGTCTTATTTCCTCTTGTATCAAATCCGCATAATACAAATTGAATTTTCTTAAGATTATCTGGTTTAATACGCGCAAGCATTCCTTCCATCAATTTTAAATCATGTAAATGAGTTGAACCACAAATTAAGCCAAACCTAATTTTATCTGTTTCTCTAATATCTTTAGGTTTAAACTGTTCTGCTTCAGGATCAATAGCATTTGGAAAAACTGCAACATTCTTATTACATTCTTTGGCAATTTGGCTAGCAAAAATTGGAGTTGTTGTTGTACATAAATCTGCTTTCTTCAGATGGTTCATAATAGGTATTTCCCAATGTTCTGCTTTTGCAGATGCATACATTGGATGTTGAGGTGATAACCAATAATTATCATCAACATCTACAACTAATTTAATACCTAAAAACTTAATTAAATCAGCAATTTTTCCTTCTTTATCTAACTGCTTATGAATATGAACAATATCATACTGCATTAAAAACTTATCCAATGGTTTATCATTTGGTAAGTTAAACATAATATCTATATCGAAATATTCACTCATATGTTCATTCATCCATTTATGAGGCCAAATCGATCTGAATCTACCACAACCGTAGTTGTCTGATGGTATAACTAAAATTTTTATCTTTTGCATAAAAAATATTATATAGACATAATATAATTATTTTTTATAAAAAAACAATATTTTTATAATATTTTTAATAAAAAACTTGTTTTTTTAATTTTTTTTATTATATT
>JAKSUP010000221.1 GCA_024408905.1 bacterium | reverse complement strand
AGCTTTTGTACTGATGCCGGGTTTGAAAGAATTTTATCATTCAACGAATATACAACCTTACCTGTTTCCAAATCTTTTATTGAAACAGAAATTGTGGCTCTGTCGACTCCTGACTCTCTTATAACACTGTCAAAATTTGGTTTTAACTTCCCCCCTGCAAAAACAGGTAAAGATAAAATCATAACAAATAACGTAATTAATAACTTCTTCATATTTTTAATACCTCATAAGAGTCTTGTATATCATTTAATACAGTACATTTATCCCTAAATTGATACATCTCTGCTAAATCAACCGTCGCAGATATAGAACCTTCAATTTTATCAATTTCACTCATTATATCACCTTTGTAATCTATAATCATAGAGTGACCGAGATTTTTTTCGCCATTTCTGAGCGTTCCCGTTTGAGTCAAAGCAACAAAATAAGTTTGATTTTCAACTGCACGAGCCGTTGTCATGCTATCCCAAGGAATTTTCTTTTTAGCGCCCCAAGCGGCCATATTCACTAAAATATCTGCACCGGCAATTCTATAAGCTCTATATATTTCAGGGAATCTTATATCGTAACAAATAGTCAATCCTATTTTAATTCCATCAAGTTCAACCATAACAGGGTTATCTCCCCTTGTAATATAGTCGCCTTCATTGTCACCATAATATGAGAACAAATGATTTTTTTCATATGTACAAACAAGTTCACCATTTCTATTTACTACTGAGCAAGCATTCACATAAGTCCCGTCATCTTTTTTAATAATCAAACTGCCGCCAATGATGTTTACATTATATTTTTTTGCAATATTTTTAAGCATTTTTATAGCTTTTGAACTTTCCACTGTTTCTGCAAAATTCAAGAAACTTTCACAATCCCAGCCACAAGTCCAAACCTCGGGTAAAAAAACAAAATCAGCACTCTGCCTTTGCAAAGCACATTCCATTAAATTCTGTGCTTTTTGTACATTACTATCAAAATTATCAATTTCAGAGCCAAGCTGAATTGCAAGTAAATTTATTTTTGTCATATTTTTTACCGATACACTTTGTCAAATTCTTCCGGAGCGCGTCTATCAAGTTCCAAAAGGCTTTCTTGCAATTTTAACCTGCATTTTTCGTCATCTTCTTCTGTTCCGTCTTGTGACACATAAATCGGATCACCATATAAATTTATTAATCTAATAAACCCGAGAGGCATTTCAAATTTATCCCAAGAAGGTAATTTGACTAAATTACAAGATTTTGTATACCAAGTCAAGGGTATAATAGGAACCCCGGATAGTTTAGCAATCTTAATAACACCCTTTTTAACTTCGTGCAACGGCCCTCGTGGGCCGTCAACCATAATTGCGCCATACTCGCCATTTTTAAGAAGTTCAATCATTTGCATTGTGGCTTCAACTGCACCTTTATTACCTTTAGAACCCCTTACAGCTTTAAAACCGAAAAGTTTGTTAATCGCTCTTGCGATTACTTCACCATCTTTTGAACGGCTAATCATTATGTTTGTTTTTAATTTTTCTTCTTGTGGCAAGCCATATAAACACAATTGACGTGAATGCCACATAGCATATATGCAATTATTCCCTTCAGGTTTGTTAACATTTTTAATATGTGTCATTAATTTTTGTACGCTAAAAACGAAACAAATTGCGTCAGCTATTCTTCCTATATTGCCGTCATTTAATAATCTAACCATAAAGAAATTATACTATAAACTTGTGTTAATGTGTTATACTTAATTTATTCAGGAGGCATTATGTTTAAAAATTTAAAATATATTTTGGCAAGTTTTGTATTATTACAATCTGTAGCTTTAGCAAATTATAACGATATTTATATCGCAGATATCCAGTACGATTGGATTAATAAATCTGAAGTTGAAAAAGAAGCTATAATTTCTGAAATCCATGACATCATGTTTAAAGAAGATTTTCAAAAACAAAGTGATTTTAGAAGTCAATTTAAAGACAAACTAAAAGATAAGGAATGGAAAAAGCATTATTATGCTGCATCAGCCGGTTATAAAGATATAGACAATTACAACTTATCAGCATTTTATGCAAACAATAAAAAGTACATTTATATGTATGCACTTCAAGATAAGGCCGATTTATCAAAAGCATATTATTATAGCGCTATGGGAAAATTGTATTACGTAGATTTTATCAATGGTGAATACCCTGATTACCCTTATTATTCTTATCAATACCAAATTTCAGGAAAACCTGTAAGCGCAATCTATTTTGTATCAAAAGATACACAATATTTATTTGAACCAAATGGTGAGTTTAAAGGGGTTTGGTATAAACACAATTTATATGACAAACACTCTAAAATTATCTTAAAAAGGAGTTCCTATTAATGAACTTTGAAGAAGAAATAGGTAAAATATTAACAGAAAAGCACTTAACTATTTCTACAACAGAATCCTGCACAGGAGGGCTATTGAGTTCAAAGCTTACAGATGTTTCGGGAAGTTCAAGCTACATAACACTCAATTTAGTGACTTACGCAAATGATGCAAAAAATAAAATGCTCGGGGTAAAAAAAGATACTTTGGATACAAAAGGAGCAGTGAGCGAGGAATGCTCTTACGAAATGGCAAAAGGCTTGTACGAATTAACACACTCTGATATTTGTGTATCAACAACAGGGATAGCAGGCCCAACCGGTGGGACAAAGGACAAAGCTGTAGGTTTGATGTATTCAACAATTTTTACCCCTAAAAAATACAAAATATACAAAATAATTCTTTCATCCGATATTCCAAGAATTGAAATGAAAGAAAAATTTACCCAAGAAGTTTTAAAAAACATTTATGAATTCGTGAAATAAAAAAGAGAATGACTTAAAAGTCACCTTTTTTACATGATATTTATTATTGGTATAGAAATTCCCTCTCCCTAGGGGAGGGTGCCTGAAAGGCAGGAGGGGGTTTTACTATTTCTTTATTTTTTTATCTATGTGCATTTTCTTTTCTTTTTCTGCTAAGGAAAGAAAAGAAAACGCACCCAAAAGAAAAGAAAAACATCCACCGTTTAGAGCAACCTTCGGTTGCGTGACAGAATGGCTGTTGCAGACATTCT
>JAKSUP010000220.1 GCA_024408905.1 bacterium | reverse complement strand
CAGGATGACATTTTACAATTTATTTCCGACTCAAAACGGACTTTAAAATTGTAATGTAAATTAATACTTAGTTTAAGAAAAAGTGGCAGATAATTTGATAAATTATACAAAGATTTATATATACAAACTATAATAATATTTCCATAAAATCATTTACAAAATCATCAATATCTTTTAAGTATATTGTTTCGTTGTTGTTATATTTATTGCAATACCCTTGAAGTTTTTTAAGCAAATTATCATATTTTTCAGGCTTTTTTTCCGGATAGCCGGCGTCTTTTAATTGACAAACCAAATCGCCCATATTATAAAGAGCATTTTCTTGTTCTTTATCAGAAAGGTTCTTAACAAATAAATCCGTATTAACACCTGGACTACAAGCTGCTCCAATCATTAAAGCAGGTTTTAAAATTTTGTTAGAAAGGTTTTTGTGAGGTATTGAACTTTTAAAAACACAATTGCTAATTGCTCTAACTTTCATATATCACCGTACCCCTTACTTTATATTTTATAGTTAATTATATCATAAAACGGTGTCTGAATAAACTTAAAATTGTAAATAATTTGTAATACTCAGTAAATAGGTCGGATTTTAATCCGACAAAAACTTGTAAAAGTAGGTAAGGTATAATTATTTGCACATTTTTAGTGCAAAATAGTGCAAAATAGTGCAAGAAAAGTGTATTTTGTGCAAGTTTAAAATTATAAATTATCACCTGGTCGGATACGGCTTAAATGCAAATATATTATAACTTTACACTAATAGTGTCTTCAATAATTTCCGACTCAATATACATAAAAATATACATCAATAAAAAAAGAACCCCCAAAGAGTTCCTTTTTACAAAAAATGGTGCCGCGTCTCGGAATCGAACCAAGGACACAGGGATTTTCAGTCCCTTGCTCTACCAACTGAGCTAACGCGGCATCCACTTACACAATTGTACCTGCTAAAGATTTTTAATCAAGTACATAATTTTATTTGTTTCGTGATAAGCTTATCAAAATACCTTTTACAGAGATTTACCCCTGTGGAGCAAGCCATACTGTAACATTTCTGCCTTCTATTATTGGAGGCTTTTCTACTACTATCGGATCATTGGCCAAATCTCTAATAAATCTTTGTGCCAGTTCCATTGCTAAATCAGAATGTTGCATTTCACGACCACGTAACATAACAATAATCTTTGCTTTGTTACCTTGCGAAATGAATTTTCTAATATTTTTCAATCTGACTTCGTAGTCATGTGTATCTATTTTATAACGAACCTTTACTTCCTTGATTTCAACAACTTTTTGCTTCTTTTTAGCTTCTTTTGCTTTTTTTTCAAGTTCGTATCTGTATTTCCCGAAGTTCAAAATCTTTGCTACCGGTGGCGCTTGATTAGGGCTTATTACTACCAAATCCAAATCTGCTTCTTCTGCCATCCTTAATGCTTGTGATGTAGGAACAACACCATGGTTATTGCCGTCTGCATCTATTAATCTTACTTCCTTTGCTCTAATTCTTTCGTTAATTAAAGGCTTATCTTTCCCTGCGTTTCTATTTACGCCATTTTCTTCGTTAGCTATGATTTTGTCTCCTTTTTTAATATTTTACATATCAATAATATCATGATTATCGGATTTTTCAAGGGGGCAATCCCTTTTTACATAGAGGATATAGCTATTTAATTATCCAAATTAGAAATGTATTCGGAATTTAGTGCAAGCCACTTGTATGCATCTCCACCTTCAGGTGGTATATCCATCACAAAAGTACCACCGTAACGGCCTCTTGAATACGTTATATAACCGTCTTCTGCAAAAATATCCAATGCTTTTTTAATTGTTTTTTCACTTGTATTATACATTGTTGCAAAAGTTTTAATTGAAGGCAATTTATCTCCGACTTTGCTTTTTTCACGAATATAGTTACGTATTTTTACTGCGTATTTTTCATAATTATAAAGCTCAATGTCCTCTTTTGAACCTGCTACAATTGTGCCATAACGACCTCTGCGAGTATAAACAACGCCTTTTTGAGAAAGTAATTTTATTGAGTCATGAATGGTTTTAACACTTGAATTAAACATTTGAGAGAGTTCATTATTTGTCGGAAGCTTTTCTTCAGGTTTCAATTTCTCATGGATATACTTCTCTATGTTTTGGGCAACTTTCTCCACCAATGTTCTGGTCGTTATATCTTTTACATCATAATTATTGCTATTTAATACAAAATCACGACCAACTTGTTTTAATATCCCATTCGCAACCAAATGCATAATTGCCAACCTAACTGTTGTATATGGAATATTTATTTGTTTGGCAATCTCTCTTGCAGAACTTATTTTAGAGTTACATTTGTATTTTTTATCCTGAATGTATTTTTTTACAATTTCAACCGTCATTTCACGCTTTGAGGTTAATTTTTCTGTTTTTACCGTGTCATTTATTTTTATATATGTACCGATTTTTTGTTTAGATTCAACAATACCACTGTCTTCAAGCTGTCTAAAGACATTTTGCACCGTCCCTTGACTAACTCCTATATGATAAGCCAATTCTGCTTTTGACGGCAAAAGGTCAAACTGTTGAATTTTTCCGGTCTCAAGGGATTTTTGTATCCACGACTTAAGCCAATTAACAATTTTGTTAACCTTATTCTCGCCCACTTCAAAACTGTGAACATGTGGAGCCATTTCAGAAACTAAAATTTTTCTTCCAATTTTTATACTTGCCATTTATATTCCAAACATTATTTATTTTATTCATAATAGCGTAAAAATATAAAAACATTCAATACGAGTGGCATGCCACTCGTTATAATTCTTAACAATAAGAAGATGTGTAAAAAATTCCATTTTTCCACAAACTCATAAAAGAGGCGACAAAGCAAAAATGCTTTGTCGCCTTATAAATTCACTTAAGAATTATTAACTATTTGCCGTTAACAACTTCTTTGAATTTTTTACCAGCAGAGAATACAGGAACTGTCTTTGCAGGAATCTTGATAGATTTACCAGTTTGAGGGTTTCTACCATTTCTAGCAGCTCTCTTGCGTGGTTCGAAAGTACCAAAACCAACTAAAGTTACTTTTTTACCTTTAGAAACTG
>JAKSUP010000022.1 GCA_024408905.1 bacterium | reverse complement strand
AAGAACATATCTTGAACCGGTTTTATTTGCTAATTTTTTAACTGATGCATAATCTATGTTATAAGAAGTCTTAAATCTTGCCATCAGATTTTTTGTACATAGCATAGTCGCAGGATCTTTTTTTAAGATTGTTCTTGTTTCACTAACTGCGGGAGCTTTTATTTTGTCTGTTGTATTTATCAAGTTGATAACTTCGTCAGCAAAGAATTCAGCCGAAGCATCATAGATGTAAGAATCTAATGCGATGCTCTCTGTTACAATATTATCGGGCAAAACCAATAACTTATAGCTCGCTGCATAAACCTGCGAAGCCATAATCATAACCACCCCAACTATAAATATCTTAATAAAATCTCTCACAACGAAATTATATCATAATTTTAAAAAACTACAAATAAATTGTTATTTTGTGTAGTATAAAACAAAAAGGTGTGACTCAAAAGTCCCCCTTTTTTACATAATATTTATTATTGGTATAGAAATTCCCTCTCCGAGGGGGAGGGTGCCTGAAAGGCAGGAGGGGGGTATGCTATTTTTTTATTTTTCTTCATCTATGTGTATTTTCTTTTCTTTTTAAAAATTTATTTTTGTATGTACTTTTCTTTTTTCTTTACTATGCAACAAAGAACAAAAGAAAAGTACGAAAAGAAAATAAGAAACCCAAGCGAATATCACATCACCCTTCGGGTGAGTTGATCAAATGATAGTTGCAAACCTTCGGTTTGCACTTTTTCCCTCGCTAAGTAACGCTCGGGGTTAAAACGGCGAGCGTTTTTTAGCGAGCCTAAAAGTGCAAGCTTGCTTGCAACATCCATTCTGTCAGGCAACCGTAGGTTGCTCTGAACGGTGGCTGTTTTTCTCTTCTTTTGGGTGCGTTTTCTTCTCTTTTTGTTGCCATAAAAAGAGAAGAAAATGCACATAACAAGTACCAATAATAAATATTATGTAGTTAATTCTATATAAAAAAGAGGGTATCCAAATACTCACGGATACCCTCTTTTGATTTTCTAATTTAATATTATCATTTTATTTTGTATAATATTCCTTATTTATAGAGTCAAAAGTTTCTACTCTTTTAATTTTGCTATCGAGTTCTGAATTTGGACTTTGTAAAGATGCTTCTTTTAAGTATTTCAGAGCTTCTTTTGTATCCCCGAATTTTTCGTAGATATCGCCCAATTTATACAAAGTATCATAGTCTTTTGAATAGCCTTTTTGATAAGCTATGGTATAAAACTTCAGAGCTTTTTTATATGAAGTTCTTTTGTAATAAAATTCTCCCAATTGATAGTATGCAGCTGGGTTATTGTCATTTATGCTTATTGCTCTGTAGAGATTTCCTTTTGCATATCTGTCTTTTCCGATTTTTCCGTATAATATGCCAAGCTTTATACTATATTCCACATTATCAGGATTTACGTTTTGCAATATTGTATAAAGATTAAGGGCATCAGTTATATCGTCTGTTATAACCCCATCTTTCGCCTTTATTGCTTCAAAATAATGATAGCTTGCTTTTTTTTGAAGTTCATTCTCTGACAAATTCCTGTATTCAATAGGTATACTGTAATCTATGCCACCTCGAAGTGCAGAGTAAGACGGCTGAGCAAACAGTAGCGTAAAAAAAATTATTGATAAAAATATGGTGGAAAGTTGTCGCATAAATTTGTCTTAATATTATATAATAATCTATTGTATCAAAAAAATTTTTATCGGAAAATTGATATAAAGAAACTGCATAAGGAGATATCGTTTGAAGGAGCTTGTTTGTTTAGCAATATTCGTGGTTTTATCAACTATTTTAGCAATATTAATGGTTGTTGCAGGATTCTTGTGCCAGTATAAAAAAGAAAGTGCATTAAAAAATACGACCTATGAATGTGGAATTACTCCTTTTGAAGATGCAAAAATCAAGTTTGATATAAGATATTTTAACTATGCCATTTTGTTTTTAATCTTCGATATAGAAACTATTTTTCTTTATCCGTTTGCAATATCCTTGAATTCGTTAGGAATTTTCGCTGTTGCAGAAGCCTTTTTGTTTGTCGGAATTTTGCTTTTTGGCTTAATTTTTGCAATAAAAAAACGAATGTTGAGGTGGATATAATGAATGTTATAGTAACCTCCGTTGATTATATCTTAAATTGGTCAAGGGCAAATTCCTTGTGGCCTTTGACATTTGCAACATCTTGTTGTGGTATAGAAATGATGCATACAGTTGCTTCAAATAATGATATTGCACGTTTTGGCTCAGAAGTTTTTAGAGGTTCTCCAAGACAAGCAGATTTATTGATTTGTGCAGGGACAATTACTCACAAAATGGCACCTGCACTTTTGAAACTCTATGAACAAATGGCTGAACCTAAATATGTAATTGCTATGGGTGCTTGTACCTGTGGTGGCGGGATGTTTAATGAAACATCTTATTCTGTTGTAAACGGTATTGACAAAATTATACCTGTGGATATTTATTTACCTTTGTGTCCGCCAAAACCGGAAGCTTTACTTGATGCGATTAGAAAATTGCAAAAAGAAATTAAAAAAGAATCTATTTTAAAAAGAAAAGAGTTCGTTGAAAAACATACTCCAAAATTGAAGGAATACTGTGGGATATTGGTTGAAAACGATTTTACCGTAACAAAAATTGGAGTTGAATAAATGAACATAAATGAATTTAACGATATATTTCAAAACTGCGAACTTATTGACGAAAAAATCGTCATTAAGTCAGATTTGGCTAAAACTATAGAATTTATAAAAGATAATTATGGTTTTAATTTATTAAAAGAAATTGTTGCCGTGGATAATAAAGAACACGGAATTGAACTGATATACAGACTTTATTCGACTGAAAATGAAGAAAGTGTATTAGTGTCGTTTGTTGTAAATGATTTTGCAGAAAGTGTATCAAAAATTTTTGAATCAGCTGTGGCTGACGAAAAAGAAATTTATGATTTATTCGGGGTAAAATTTGTCGGAAATGATGAATTAAAAAGGCTATATTTACCTGAAAGTTGGGAAGGGCATCCTCTTAGAAAAGACTACGTACAAAATGATGAAAGGTTGAGGTGGAATGACTAAATTAAAACTCAATTTAGGCCCTCAACACCCTTCAACACACGGAGTTTTGAGGTTGATATTAGAGCTTGAAGGAGAAAAAATTCTTTCTTGCGAACCTGATGTCGGCTATCTTCATAGAGGGATGGAGAAAATGGCAGAAAAATTGAGTTATATTCAATATTTGCCACTTGTTGATAGAATTGACTATCTTGCAGGATTTTTCTATTCCGAGCTTCTGTGCAGGACAGTAGAAAAAGCACTTGATATAGAACTTTCATCAAGGGTTAAGAATATAAGAGTTTTGATGCTTGAATTGAATAGAATCGCATCACACCTACTGTGGATTGGTGCATTTTTGATGGATTTGGGTGCTGTTTCACCGTTTTTCTATGCATTTAGAGAGCGTGAACTTATCCTGAAATATTTTGAAAAAGTTACAGGCCAAAGAATGATGAATAATTATTTTGTCTATGGGGGTGTAAGGCGTGATATTTTTGACTTGGAGGATGTTGAAAATATTATAAAAATTCTGCCTTCAAAATTAAATGATTATGAAAAAATTATAACTGACAATCCTATTTTTATCCAAAGAACAAAGGGTAAAGGGAGTTTGAACTCAGATGTTGCATTGAATTTTGGAATTACAGGAGTTAATTTGAGGACGAGTGGTATAAATTTGGATATAAGGTCAAATGATTATTTGTACAAAGATATTGAATTTAAGCCTGTTGTACTTTTGGGGAAAGATGCTTGGTGTCGTTATAAGGCAAGAATTTTGGAAATAAAAGAATCCATAAATATAATAAAGCAGATTTTGGGAAAATTGAAACAAAGTACAGGGGTTGAGCAAACATTTGTAAATCCGTTGAATATTAAGCTGCCTCAAGGAGAATATTATTCTGAAATTGAGGCGCCACGAGGTTTAGCAAGTGTTTATATAAAATCTACAGAAGAAAAAACTCCATACAGATTGAAGTGGAGAACAGGCTCATATTATTCAGTAAATCTTTTGAGAAAACTTTTGGTCGGAGAATACTTGAATGACGCGATAGCAATAGCCGGCTCTCTTGATATTATTTTACCGGAGGTCGATAAATAATGAACTATTTATATCATTTATACATAGAATTTTTATCAAAACACGGTATTTCGCAGATTTTTGGGGATATAACATTTTATGCTATTCCTTTAGTTATTATTTTTGTGGCTTTATTAATTGTAATTTTAGCTTTGGTATTAATTGAAAGAAAGCTCCTTGGATTTTTCACCCAAAGAAAAGGCCCAAATAGAGTCGGAATTTGGGGCGTTTTACAAACAGTAGCTGATGCATTCAAATTGTTATGCAAAGAAAATGTCACACCAAAAGGAGTTGATAGAGTTTTATTTAACCTTGCACCGATATTGATTTTTATTCCAATTCCTGTGGCTTTAGGGTTAATTCCGTATAGTTCCGAATTTACATTTATGGATTTCGGAACGAATTTGTTGTTGTATGTTGCGATTGCGACACTCCCTGTTCTTTGTATTTTACTTGGTGGCTGGGCGAGCAATAACAAATATTCACTTATGGGTGCTATGAGAAATGTTTCTCAAATTTTAGCTTACGAACTTCCTATTGCGTTTACTGTATTATCGGTTGCAACATTAGCGTCATCTTTAAACTTGACTCAAATTACACTTGCGCAGAGTTCAAAATACGGAGTTTTGGGGTGGTATATTTTACCTTGTATAATCGGTTTTGTAATTATGTTTATCTCTATTTTGGCAGAATTAAATCGTTGTCCTTTCGATTTACCGGAAGCAGAGAGTGAACTTATTTGTGGATATAATACGGAATACTCAGGCATGAGATTTGCAATGTTTTATTAGGGCGAATACGCTATGCTTTTTGCAAATGCTCTATTAATTTCTATTCTGTTTTTGGGTGGATACCTTTCGCCTTTTGGTAAATATTTAAGTCCGATGTTGTTTTCAGATAATATAGCAAACATCATGATTTATTTTGAACAAGCATTTTGGCTTTTCGCAAAATCCTTTTTCATTATATTTTTAATTATTTGGGTAAGAGCAACCTATCCTCGTCTTGCCTCATTTGATTTATTAAAGTTTTCTTGGGCAGGACTTTTGCCTATTGCGATTATTAACTTTTTCTTTATGGTCATAATAAAATTAATCTTGGGAGGTGTGTATGCTTAAAGGTATAAAATCACTTCTTATAGGCTTATTGACTGTGGGAAAACACCTGTTTAAAAGACCCGTCACATTAGAATACCCTGAAAAAAGACCTGAAGTGCCTGAAAACTATAGGGGGAAAATTGTTGTTGACGGGTGTATAAAATGTATGAATTGTACAAAAGTTTGTCCAAGTGGTGCTATAAAAATTGAAGATAATAATTTTACAATCGATTTAGAAAAATGTATTTTCTGTGGGAATTGTACGTATTATTGTCCTGTTAAAGCTATAAAATGTACAAACGATTTTGAACTTGCAACACCTGATAAAAGTGATTTAAAATTAACATATGATATAGGAGGTGGCAAAGATGAACGGATTGACTAACCCGATTGTTTTTTATCCTGCTTGTGTTGTTATGATTTTATTTGCCTTAATGACAATAAATTTCAAAAACATTTTTTATTCGTTAATATCAGCAATTATTGTTTTCTTTTTAGCCGGCATGTTTTTCTATGTTTTAGGCTCTGAATATAATGCAATAGCGCAAGTTTTAATATATGGAATTGCTGTTCCAGTAATTTTAGGACTTAGTATTATGTTTACGGAAAACAAAGCAAAACCTGAAAAAAATACAGAAAAAGGATTTAATTTTAAATATTTTATGTATCTTGTTGGTGGCGTTTTCGTGCTTGCAATTATTTATATAGTAATGACTTCAAACGTGGTTGTACCTGACGGTTTTAATCTGACGGGTTGCATCTGCCAAAATCCACACAGTATTTTGTCGGCTTTTGGAGAAGGTATATTTTTAAAATATATTTGGGCATTTGAAATTGTCGCAATAATTTTGACGATTATTGTTGCAGGACTTACTCTTTTCAAGAAAGGGGGTAAATCATGATAACGATGTATCACTATTTATTCTTGGGATTAGTTCTTTTTGTCATAGGAATGATTGGTGCCGTTGTTTCAAGGCATGTTATCAAAATGCTTATTTCTATTGAATTTATACTGACAGGTGTAAACATTAATTTTATAACTTTTGGAACATTTTGTGACGGAATAAAATTTGACGGATATATTATGTCATTATTCTATGTCGCAGTAGGTGCTGTAGAATTGGCTGTGGCACTTTATATATTTTATCTTATGTACCATAAAAATAAATCAGAAAATGTTGAAGACTATGGAGATTTGTAATTGACGGATATTATTTTAAATAACATATATATAATATTACTTTTGCCATTATGGGTATTTTTAATTATAATGCTCGGAAGGTTTTTCTCTGTATATGTCAACAAGAGTATAATTTATGTTTTAACGCTTGGTGCATCAATATTGGGTGCAATTCTGTCCGGTGTGGGTTTGTATTCCTTGAATTCTGACAAAATATTAGAAACAAGTTTTCCGTTTATAAAAATCAATCATTTTATTATTGAATGTGGCTTGCATGTCGATAAAATTTCATTGATTTTCGCGCTTGTTTTGTTTGTTGTAAGCTTCTTTGTACAGCTTTTCAGTATTTCTTACATGAAGGATGAAAAAAAGAACTACAGATTTTTTGCACTGTTAAATTTATTTAATTTCACAATGGCAGGATTATTTTTTAGTCCGAATTTATTCCAAACTTATTTCTTTTGGGAGCTTGTCGGAGTGATTTCATATTTATTAATAGGTTTTGAATATAAAAACCCTGTTAAATCTTTGGCATCCAAAAAAGTGTTTATCATAAATAGAATAGGCGATACAGCATTTGTTGCCGGCATAATTATGTGTTCGTATTTTATGTTTTCTTATTCAAACAACATAAATTTTACAACTCTTTCTTATGTTGATATGAATGCAATTTCAACTCTTATTTATGCTTATACTTCAACTCCTGCTTTTTGGGGAATATGTTTGTTATTTATAATTGCAGCGCTTGTTAAATCAGCACAAGTTCCTTTTTATACTTGGCTGCAAGATGCAATGGAAGCAAAGCTTCCTGTAAGCGCTCTTTTACATTCAGCGACAATGGTAGCACTCGGGGTATTTATTATTTTAAGATTAATTCCTTTATTTATGCTTGAATCAGGAATTCTAAAACTTATTGCAGTATTTGGAATTTTGACGGCATTTATATGTTCATTGTGTGCAGCTTCGCAAAACCATCCTAAAAAAGTTTTGGCATATTCTACTTCTGCTCAACTTGGGTTAATGTTTTTTGCACTCGGAGCTTTGAATATAAAAGCTGCTGTTGCATTTTTTGTGGCGCACGCAGTTATTAAATCAATGCTATTCTTAACTTTACCGAGAGAAAATGAAAAATGGAGTTATGTTAATTTTACGGCGTTTTTAATCGGTGGGTTGGCACTATCCGGCATGCTGCTTTCTGGCGTT
The DNA here is from genome assembly GCA_024408905.1 of bacterium. Lineage (GTDB taxonomy): Bacteria > Cyanobacteriota > Vampirovibrionia > Gastranaerophilales > Gastranaerophilaceae > CAG-196. The sequence continues at coordinate 4,389 of JAKSUP010000022.1, read as the reverse complement.
GCCTCAAAAGAACTTATATTTACAAGCTGTAAAAGTGGTTTGAGTATTACTGCATTTTCAATAATTTCGTTTTTAACGGCATTTTATATTTTTAGAATTGCTCTAAAAATAGCATCAGAAGGCCTGGAAAAAGTACAGCCAAGAGTCATTGAACTATTAGCAATTATCGGTTTATTTATCGCAAACATTTTGCTATATGTTTATTTATGGAAATATACAAGTTATAAGGTCGCAGAGCCTTTTTGGGCAGCTTTAACGGCTTGGGTTTGTACGTATATTTTGTTTATTAAAAATGCGTTTTGGAAGGTTCCTGTGCTTTATCCATTAACATATAACGGATTTTATTTGGATAATTTTTATACAAATAAAATTACAAAAATTTATGAAAAATGCTGCCAAATTTTAGGTAAGTTTGATTCAAAAGTTTTGACAAATTATAAACCGACAGTTTTTGTCGCAAAAACAGGAGTCAGAGTTACAAAATGGGTAGAAACAAATATTATGAATGGTGCTGTTTTACTCGTTCAAAAGTTTTCAAATTTTTTGTCTAAACTCGATTTAAGACTCCAAAGCGGGAATATACAAAAGTATAATGCTTATGCATTTATCATAATAACAATAATAATTAGTTTACTTTTAATAACTTATACAACCATATTATTAAATCTTGGAGTCGGTGGGGAATAAGGAGATAAATAAGGAGCAATAATGGAACATATAATTTCAATACCGTTTTTAATATTTATACCAATGCTTGTGGCATTTTTGTTAATGTCACCGTTCTTTACAAATAACGAAATTGTAATTCGTCGTTTTGTAAAAACATTTTGCGCATTTCATTTTATTTATGCAATTTTAATGTTGGCATTTTTTGATTCAGCAAATCCATATTTAACCACCATCCACTTTTGGGGATTAGATTGGATACAGTCTATGGGGGTAAAATTCTCCTTCAAAATTGATTCTGTCGGTATAATTTTAACAACTCTAACCTCTTTTATATTTATGATTGCAGCAATTTCAAGCAAGTTAAATATAAGAAAAAATCATAAGTTTTATTATTCAATGCTTTTAATATTGATGTCTGCAATATTGGGTATTTTTACTTCAAATGATATGTTTCTGTTCTTTATGTTCTGGGAACTTGAACTTATTCCTGCTTATTTCTTGATTGGAGGTAAATGGAATACATCCGACAATGAAGATGCTAAAAAATCAGCCGTAAAATTTGTTATATTTACGTTTACAGGCAGTATATTTATGCTTGTCGGAATTCTGCTTTTGCATTATTACAACTATATTTCAACAGGTGTGCTTTCAGGTGATTTTGCTGATGTATTGACAACGTCAATTCCAACAGCAATTCAATACTTGATTGCAATTTGTTTCTTGATAGCTTTTGGCGTAAAACTTCCGATTATACCGTTACATACATGGTTACCTGATGCTCACACAAATGCGCCGACTCCTATAAGTATTGTTCTTGCAGGGATTTTATTGAAGACAGGTGCTTATGGTATCTATAGATTTAACTATCAAATGATGAATGAAACTTTTGTGAATATTGCACCAATTTTGGCAATTTTAGCTCTGATAAATATTATTTATACAGCATTTGTTGCCTATTCTCAGACTGATATTAAGAGAATTGTCGCTTATTCAAGTATTTCTAATATGGGTTTAATTCTTTTGGGCTTATGTGCGTATAACGCAATAGGACTTGGAGCATCAGTATTTCATATGGTAGCTCACGCACTTGTAACAGCCGGATTGTTTATGATTTGTGGAATTGTTTATTTGCGTTGTAAGACGCGTGATATCAACGAATTATCGGGAATATCTTCAAATATGCCACGTTTGTTTGGGTTTGCGACATTAATTGTTTTGGCATCAATAGGTGTTCCTGCGTTTGCACCGTTTATTGGAGAAATCACAACTATTATGGCAAGTTTCTTCTCTGAAATGAACGACGTATTGAAATTCGTAGCTGTTTTTGCGCTTCCTCTGTTAATTGTAAGCTCTTGTTATATGCTCAAATTCTTGCATAAAGGTTTCTTTGGCGAAATTAAGGAAAGTTTTGTCAAAGTAAATGACATATCTATGCACGAGTTTGTTGTACTTTCGGCAATAACGATAGGGCTTATACTTTTTGGAATATTCCCAAATGTAATACTAAATTTAATGGAGTTGGGATAGGATGATTAACGACTTTTTTAATATATTTCTACCACAAGGGTGTTTAATACTATTTATATTGATACATTTGGTTTTGAGTATTTTTATCTCTCCAAAGTATCATAGATATGCTCGTCCGATAAGCTGTGTGGGAATATCCTTGGGGATAGTTTTGTTAACTACAGTTCAGACAGAGCCTCAGTATTTTGGGTTTAAGAATGCCGTTATGTCCGATGCGTACACGCTATTTTTCCATTTCTTAATACTTTTATGTGGATTTTTTGTGGCGCTTTTAACAAAAAATCTTGTCAAAAGTATGAAGCAAAATGCTTACACATTTCACGCAATACTCTTAACTGCAATATTAGGTGGAATGTGTGTTGTGTCAGCAAATGATTTTATTTCGTTGTTTATAAGTGTAGAACTTTTAAGTTTTCCGACTTATTTTTTAATAGCATCAAAAAAAGGATATTTTTCAAAAGAAGCATCATTTAAATATTTAATCACTAATGCTGTTTCAACCGGTGTATTTTTGTTCGGTGTGTCTTATCTTTACGGTTTAACTTCATCTTTAAATATTTCTGAAATATATGAAACTATAATTGAACAGGATCCATCTTTACTTTATTCGTTTTCAGGAATTTTAATTGTGTTAGGTTTGGTTTCAAAACTCGCAATATTCCCTTTTGCAAACTGGGTGTTGGATGTGTTTAAAGGTAGCGAAACTTCAATTTTAGCATTTTTATCAACAATACCAAAAATTGCGCTTTTCGGAATAGTATGCCGACTTTTGGTATTCTCATTAGGAAGCAGTTTTGAATTGACTTTTGTAATAGCAATTATGGCAATAGTGACAGCTATTTGGGCAAATACTTATGCTATAAGAGAAAAAAATGTTAAGGTCATTTTGGCTTGTTCTTCTGCTGCAAACGCAGCGTATGTAATACTTGTCGCAGGTTTGGTATCAGAATATAACCTCTCAACTGTTATATTCTATTTGACCTGTTATGTATTAATGAATTTGGGCGTATTTGCGTTTTTAAATATTACAGAATCAAACGGTATCGGTTATAACCTTGAAGATTATAAAGGACTATATCATAAAAATCACGGTTTGGCTGTTGCGTATGCAGTTTGTATCATAGGTTTGGCAGGTTTTCCGATAACATCGGGGTTTGTGTCTAAGATATATTTGTTTAGTGGAATAGCAAATTCAGGGCTAATATTTTTGCCGTTCTTAATTGCTGTATTGTTATTAACAGTCGTTGCTTTGTACTATTATTTGAAACTTATAAGACCATTGTTTGAAACAAGTGAAAATGCAAATGTGAATATTTTGAGTGCATTATTTTCTCAAAAATTTGTGCTTGTTGTTTGCACAGTTTTAACGGTTTTGATAGGTGTTTACCCGGAAAAAATTATCGAACTTTGTAAATTTATTGCGTATAATATTTAACTTTAAAAAAACTAATTATCAGAGTATAAAATATGTTGATTTTGTAAGATGAATTCTTTAGCAATAATGTTTATTTGGGTTTTTGAATACTCTGCACAATTTTCAATTTCCCAATACAAGTCATTCTTGTTATATATCATTAGTGTGCCATCAGATGCTAAGTGCCAATGCCAAATGTGACTTCCTATTTTCATAAAATAACCCATTGTTATTATCGCGTTCGCGAAAGCGATAATGTAATTTTATCATTATTATTTTAATTATGCAATATAGTAATAAAAAACAAATTCTTCTTAATGCTTTGTCAGAAACAGTTAAAGAACTTCGTGGCGAACAAAGTCAGTTTAAATTTGCAAGTGAAAATGATATACCAATTTCAATAATAAGTACATTGGAAAGAGGGATAAAAGATCCTCAATATACAACTTTGTACAAATTGGCAGAAGCGTGTTCGCTATCATTAGATGAATTTATGAAAAAGATTATTGATAAATTACCAAAGGATTTTACTTATATTGATAAATAAAAATAGAAGAAGGTCAGGCATTGCCTGACCTTCTTTGGTTTATCGAAATAATCAACTAAACAACAAATTGCCGACCCCTCACCAAGAATTTTAGCAAAACAAGTTATACAAAATTCTATCCTCTCACTAAGAGAGGGTAAGTTGTTAGATTAGTAGGTTGTACTACCCCAACAACTTAAAATGATTAACCTAAAACTGTAGAGATAAATTTAATAGAATCATCTTTTAATTC
>JAKSUP010000219.1 GCA_024408905.1 bacterium | reverse complement strand
AGTCTGTCATGATTACAAAAGAGAGTCTTCCGAAATTACTAAACTTGTTAGGATTTAAGCAAAACAAGACAGTGTGGACGTTGAAGTTCCCACAGTTTGATTGTTCCATAAAAGTTGATTTTAAGGATAATAAAATAATTTATCCTACGGAGACAGGATTTAGTACAGGTGATAATACAACCTGTAATTTTTCGCATAATGAAAATTTTGTTGTGCTGGAATGTGTATGCCGTTTGCTCAATAAGGGTTACAGACCTGAGCATATAGTGTTAGAAAAGGAATGGCAAATTGGAAGAAGTCAAAAAGGTGGTAAAGCAGATATTTGTGTTAAAGGATTGGATGAAAAGATTTTGTTTATTATTGAGTGTAAGACACCTGGAACAGAGTACGAGAGCGAAAGATACAATATGATAAATTATGGTGGACAGTTATTCTCTTATTGGCAACAGGAAAAAAGTACACAATGGTTATTGCTCTATACATCTGATATTGAGAATGACATAATTAAATATTGGGCTACTGATAGTGTTAGTTGCCTTGATTATCCGAGTGTTATTGAAAGTTCTGCAAAAGATCCCAATATTTTAACTTATGAAAAAGCAAAGACCAATGTAGAATTGTACACAGTGTGGGACAAAACATATGAAAAACGTTTTTTTGGGGATGTTATCTTTAGTGAAGATACTAAACCTTACGTAATAGGGGAAAAACCGCTACGGTTTAGAGATTTACAAGATTTTTCTGAAGCGGATGGTATTGTCAATAAATTTGAGGAAATTTTACGGCACAATAATGTCAGCGATAAAGAAAACGCTTTTAATCGTTTGGTGGCAATGTTTATTGCTAAACTTTATGATGAAAACCATAAACATCCGGATGATGAGGTGGAATTTCAATACAGAAAGGGTACGGATAGTTATGAAGATTTGCAGGATAGGTTACAAAAATTACATCAAAAGGGCATGAAAGAATACATGAATGAGGAAGTAATTTATGTAGAAGAAGAGTATCCTGAGAACCTTATTCAACAATATTCTGGTCGGCAACGTGCTAGAATGTTGAAAAGTTTGAAAGATACTATCCGTAAGTTAAAATTTTATACCAACAATGATTTTGCTTTTAAAGATGTTCACAATGAAAAATTGTTTTTTCAAAACGGCAAGATTTTAGTGGAAATGATGGAACTTTTTCAACAGTATCGTATTACTGGCGTGAAAGAGCAACAGAAGCTGGGTGATTTGTTTGAAAAGCTTTTGAACAAGGGATTTAAACAAAATGAAGGGCAGTTTTTTACTGCTATGCCAATAACCCGTTTTATTTGGCACGCTTTACCATTGAAAAGCATTATTCGTAAAGATGCTAATAATGCAATTACTATGCCCAAAATTATTGACTATGCTTGTGGTGCCGGGCATTTCTTAACAGAGGGTTATCAAAATATTGTTCAGGTCTGCAAGGAATTAGTACCAGGAACAGAACTGAATGCCTATTGGGTAAGAGATAAAATTTTTGGTATAGAGAAGGACTATCGCCTGAGCCGTGTTTCTAAGATTTCTATGTATATGTATGGTGCAGGTGGCAGTAAAATAATTTTTGGTGATGGCTTGGGTAGAATCGGAAACTTTCGATATTTTAGTTGCTAATCCGCCTTATTCTGTAGCTGCTTTTAAGCGTTATTTAGATTGCAGTAATATTAAACTAAATGTTTTGGATGCTATAACTGACGCTGGTGCTGAAATTGAAACTTGTTTTGCGGAGCGTATTGGGCAATTAGTCCGTTCAGAGGGAGTGGCGGCGGTGATTTTGCCGTCATCACTTCTGAACAAAGATGGTGTAAGTTTTATAAAAGCAAGAGAAAGTATTTTACAGAATTTTAAACTGATTGGTATTGTGCAATTAAATAATATTGCATTTGGAAAAACTGGAACACCTACGGCTATTTTGTTTTTGCAAAAATTTAAAGAACCTCCTAAATATTCAAATTTGGTTGAAGATTGTATTGATGCCATTTTTGATAGTGGAAAAAAATTGAATGCTGAATGGGATGAGAAAAAAATATTTACTAGTTATTTAGCACATATTAATGTCAGCGAGGAAGATTATATAAATTTTATCACTAAAAGGATTTATACTCAGTGGCAGGAACATGATTACTTTGGTATATACTATAAAGATTTTCTTGCCTCTGCTGTCTATAGGAAGAAAATAGGACAAAAGACACTTAAGAAACTGCCAGAGGATGAAAAAAAGCAAGTCATCAATAATGTTTTTTATGATCAGTTCATTGAGGTGGAAAAAGATAAAATCCGTTATTTTGCTTTGACGTTTGGTCAAAGAACGGTGGTGATTACTTCGCCCACGGGGACGGATGACCAAAAAAAGTTTTTGGGTTATGATTGGAGTGGCAGCAGGGGACAGGAAGGTATTATTATCAATAATTTAGGCGGCAAACTTTTTAATAATGATGACCGTAATGACGAAACAACTTTGGCGGCGGCAATACGGCTGAATTTTGATGGACGGACGGCACAGGTGGCGGAGGACAAACAGGAATATTGCCGTTTTATCAATACCGTTGATATGTTGAATTTTTGGGAAAGTGGTTTTATAAAGTCATTAAATCTTAATGAGCAGGTGGAAACGAATAAACAATATAGTGGTAAATATCCTCTGAGATACATAGATGATTTATTTGATTTGCAATTAGGAAAAACTCCATCAAGAAAAATATCTAAATACTGGAATGATGGAAAGTACAAATGGATAAGTATTGCTGATATGGGACAATATGCCGACTACACAGATGACACATCGGAAAAGATATCACAATCTGCAATCGAAGAAACAGGTATTAAGTTAGTTCCTAAGAATACTGTGATTATGAGTTTTAAATTGACAATTGGAAGAACGGCAATAACATCAGAAGACATTTATACTAATGAGGCAATAGTTGCTTTTATTGATAAAAAGGTTGAAGAATTTGATGTTATGTATTTGAAAATATTTTTGAGTATATACAATTGGACAGAAAGGCAAATGAATGCAGTAAAAGGTGCCACGCTTAATAAAACATCAATCGGTAAAATGCGAATACCAATCTTACCTAA
>JAKSUP010000218.1 GCA_024408905.1 bacterium | reverse complement strand
CTAATTTATTAAAGTCGTTTATGTATGACGGAGAAAGCATTGATGATAATGTATTATGCAGTTCGTTAATATCAACATCCTGCGCAACAACTTTGTTATAATCAATCTTCATTAAATATTGAGGTACATTTGCTTGGAACTGTGTATAAACAGAACTCAAACTCGGGTCTTGGTTTGCCCTTGCAATAAAATCTTTAGCTACGTCAGCAAGTTCTTGAACAGTTCCGTTACCTGTTGAAAGAAGTTGGTATTCAAAACCACCCATCATACCTAAACCGTCAATTGCAGGAGGTGAGAATGTAGCAATAGAAGCTTCATTTATTTTTGATGATTCTTCATAAATTCTTCCTATAATAGCATTGTGTGAAAGATTTGTCGGTCTTCCCGTTACTACCCTTGCAACCCAACTAAACGGATTAACTTTTCTATCGCCCCATTCTGTCAGATTAATTACCATAATTGCTTGGTTAGACGGACCTGTGCCACCAAAAGCAATAATTCTATCTTTATCGATACCTTCTATATTTTCTATTGCTTTAGTAAACTTAACAACTACTTCTTCTGTTCTGTTTACAGAAGCACCATCCGGCAAGGTGATTGAAGATATAAGCATACCTTGGTCTTCGTCAGGAATAAACCCTGTCGGAACAAGTTTGAAACACAATGCCATAACAAGAATAAAGCCAACATAAGTTACAATAGTTAATTTCCTATCGTGTACAAATTTGTGTACTAAATCCAAATAATATCTTGTTACTTTATCAAAATATATATTAAAAATTTCTAAATAATGATCAAGTTTGATTTTGATTTTTACAATATAATCAGGTAAAGCTTTCTTAAGTTTTGTCGGTTTAAGAATAATTGAACACATAGCCGGTGACAAAGACAATGCACAAATTGCTGATAAGGCAATTGAACCTGCAATACAAACAGCAAACTGCTTATACATTGTACCTGAAAGTCCTGACATAAAACACATCGGAACGAATACTGCCATCAAAACGGACGCCATAGCTATAAGAGAACTTCCAACCTCTTGCATAGTAATTTGGGTTGATTCAACAACACCTTTTCCTTCTTCCATATGTCGTTTTACGTTTTCAATAACAACAATAGCGTCGTCAACAACGACAGCAACGGCAAGAACCAAAGCAAACAATGTCAACAAGTTTAACGACATTCCGAGAGCTTTCAATATTGCGAAAGTCCCAATTAATGATACAGGAATTGTTACACAAGGAATTAATGTCGCTTTTAAATCACCTAAAAATACAAATATAACCACAATTACAATTAGAGATGTCAATAAAATTGTAAACTCAACTTCACTCATAGATTCCGTGATAAATACGGCGCTATCCATCATTGTATCAATTCTTAAAGAATCCGGAAGTGTCTTTGATATATTTGCCATTTCTTTATGGACATTTTTAACAATTTCAACTGTGTTTGCCCCAGGCGCAGGAATAACTTGAATTAAAGCTCCCGGTTTAGCATCAATAAGACCAAATCTGGTATATGTTTTTGCACCGAGTTCTACTCTGGCAACTTCCTTCAACCTAATTTTTGAACCATCTCTATTAGAACGAATAATAATATTCCCAAATTCTTCCGGTGTTGTTAATCTGCCGGAAGTTAACAATGATAATTTCAAACTTGGTGGATCATTCGTTGGAAGTTCACCCAGCGCACCAGTAGATATTTGTGCATTCTGTGCCCTGACAGCCTGTTGAATGTCTGTTGGGGATATACCCAAAACTGCCATTCTATCAGGATTTAACCATATTCTTATACTATAATCATCTGCACCAAATACGTTAACAGAACCAACGTCTTTTATACGCTTAATTGCATCTTTTACATAAATATTTGCGTAGTTTGTTAAATCCAATTGATTCCAAGAATCATTGTCAGAGGACAAATTCAAAATAATTGCACCGATGCCGCTAACTTGGTTATCTGCAGTCAAACCTTGTTGCAAAACTTCTTGTGGTAAAAGTGACTGAACCTGTTGAAGTTTATTTTGAACATTCATTAGGTTTACATCATTATTTGTACCTGTTCTGAAAAATATATTTAAGCTATATGAGCCAGCATAGATAGATGAGGTCATATAAAGCATTTTTTGAACACCGTTCAATTGCGATTCCAAAAGTGATGCAACTGAGGATTCAATAACAGCAGCACTTGCCCCCGGGTATGATGCTGTTATTGTCACTTGTGGTGGTGTAATGTTCGGGTATTTTTCTTGCTGCAAACCAAAAAGAGAAATACATCCGATTATTGAAATTAATACGGAAATAACGACTGCAAAACGTGGTTTTTTAATGAAAAAATATAAATCTTCCTTACTTATCATTATTTGCCCCTTTTGCCTCTGTCTTAACATCATCTTTTGCTACATTAGCATCAATTATTGTTTCTGTAGCCTTAACAGGCTGGCCTGTTTTATAAATATCTTGGATACCTTTTACAACAATTTTGTCTGTTGGCTCCAAGCCTTTTTCAACAATCCAATTATTATTAATATTGTAGTTTACAACAATATCTTTTTTAACGGCTTTTCCGTCCTTAATTGCCCATACATAGTAACCTGTACCAACATCTGTTTTAGTAGCAGATTGAGGGATTAACATAACTTTTTCAGGTTTTTTAACAACCAAAATTACATTTACATAATCACCGGGCATAAGAATTTCTGCAGGGTTATCAAAAAGCGCTCTGAATGCTACAGTTCCCATTTCTTCATCAATTTTATTGTCTGAAAATTCAAGTTTTCCGATTTTATCATACACGGAACCATCTGCCAGTTTTAGTTTAACATCAATGATATCTTCGAGTTTTTTACCATCCTTGTTTTCATTGAAATATTTTTTTATCTTAATATATTCAGAACTTTTTACAGCAAAATTTACTCTCATCGGAGATGTTTGATAAATTGTAGTCAAAGGACCGGAACTTGAAGTAACATAGTTCCCTTCGGAAATTATAGATTTACCTATTCTTCCGTCTAATGGCGCTGTAATTGTTGTATAACTCAAATTCAAACGAGCTTTTTTGTATTGAGCATTTGCTGCATCTCATGCAGCTTTAGTTCTGTTTCTG
>JAKSUP010000217.1 GCA_024408905.1 bacterium | reverse complement strand
CTATGCATATCGGTTGATATATAAGGGTTACATTCTTTATCAAAAGGATAGTTAAAATGAATTACCCTTATATTTTTATATTCACTTACAGCTTTGTGAATCATTATATTTTGAATATAACACATTGGACATACATAATCAGAATACAAATATATTTTGACATTACCACTTGGGTTCCCTAAAATATTACCCTTTACTCGATACGGATTATATTTCATTTTTCTGTATTTTGATATATCTTGTGCTTTTTTAATATGAGGAACAAATTGGAGTGATATTCCTGAATAACACAAAAAAGATACCCCAAGTATAACCAAAACTATAAACGTACGAGTATATTTTTTTATACCTTCAATAACGTCAAAATAAGTTGTCTTAAAATCTTGGACAATATTTTTAAACAGACCATTTGAAGCAACAAGTGCTATTACAAAATCAAGTACATACGTTACAACACAAAGTATACAAAGTTTTTTTATTGCAAAAAAGCTAAGCCCAGCAATGAGCATTGAAATCAAGAATGCGATTGTACCTAAAAACGAAATATAAGCACGTGGTTCTTTAAACACATTTAAAAAGCCTAAAAATTTTATATTTTTTAACTTATCAACAAAAGTCAAAAAGAGTACTATCAAATATAAAAACATTCCCCAATATGCTAAAGGAATTCCAAAAACCTGAGCCAATTCGGATTTTGCTGCGCCATCACAGTCTACAAAATCATTAATGGAACAAAAGCTTGACAGTGCATACCTTTCATAATTGGCTGTGTAATATATCATCGCTAACTTCACCGTCAACAACAGACCTATTAATGACAGAATTTGTATAGCTAATTTCTTCTTATTAATTTGCATCACCTTATACTCCCTATATTTTATATATTAATTTTAATATATAACTGTATGAATTCAATAACTAAAAACTCCAAGCATACTACTCTTTTTGTTTTAACCCAAAATGAGTAATATTCATGATTAAACATAACAAAATATATATTTTGTTGTGTTGTAGACATTCCCTCTCCAAGGGGGAGGGTTAGGGAGGGGGTTTTACTATTTCTTTATTTTCATTTATCTATGTGCATTTTCTTTCTCTTTTGTTTGTACAGTAAAAGAGAAAGAAAACTCCAAAATAAAAGAATTAAAATTAATTAAAAACTAAACACAACAAAATATATAAAAGGTTGCAATAAATATATTATTTTAAAAAATATTAAGATTTGTAAAGAAAATCATACATTTTGATGATTTAATTTAAAAAAACTACTGCTAACATATAACTATACTCCTTAAAAAACGACGATACACATATCCCTAATCAACAGCTATGCACGAGATTCGTTCATAGCTTTTTCTTATCTGTAGATATGGTATAATTAGAGGTATGAAAATATTAGGAATAGATCCCGGAATGGCCATTGTTGGCTATGGATTAATAGAATATAAAAAAGAAGATGAAGAAATTGAGCTTGTTACTTCCGGTTCAATTCAGACAGATAAATCATTAGATGATTCTAAAAGACTTTTAGAAATTTATAATGATTTATCATCAATTATAGAAAAATATAAGCCTGATTGTGCATCTGTTGAACAATTATTTTTCTTTAAAAACCAAAAAACAATTATTCCTGTTGCCGAAGCAAGAGGGGTTATTTTAACAGTCTTAGAAAAATATAACATTCCAACATTCAATTATACCCCAATGGAAGTAAAACAAGTTCTGACAGGTTATGGCAGAGCTGAGAAAAAAGAGGTTGAACAAATGGTTCAATTAACTTTAAAAAGAGATCTTCCCAAACTTGATGATACAGTGGATGCAATTGCAATTGCAATTTGCCACACACGCAATGGTATATAAAAAATGGAGCCTGAAATAATTCAGACTCCATTTGATATTTTATTAAATACTAATTAGTCGTCAGCGTGTCCTGCGGTTCCTAATACGTCACGCATTTTGTGCATAACCATTTCTTTAACGGCAGTTCTTCCAGGGCCCATATATTCACGTGGGTCGAATTTTTCAGGATGTTCAATAAAGAATTCTCTGATTGTAGAAGTCATTGCTAATCTCAAATCTGTATCAATATTGATTTTTGCAACACCGTGTTTAGAAGCGTAATTAAGCATGTCTTCAGGAACACCTTGTGCGTTTGGCAAATTGCCACCAAATTTATTACATTTAGCAACAAATTCTGCAGGAACTGATGATGAACCGTGAAGAACGATTGGATAATCACCAAAGCCAGCTTCCTTCAATGCGTCTTTAATTTCTTTAAGTCTTTCAAAGTCTAATTTAGCTTCGCCAGAGAATTTGTAAGCACCGTGAGAAGTACCAATAGCAATCGCTAAAGAGTCACAACCTGTTTGTTTAACAAATTCAACTGCTTCTTTTACGTTAGTATATTTAGCATCTTTGCCTTCAACTTTAACATCATCTTCAACGCCTGCAAGTTTACCAAGTTCAGCTTCAACTGAAACACCTCTTGCATGAGCATACTCAACAACTTGTTTTGTTACAGCTACGTTTTCATCAAATGGGAATCTGCTTCCGTCAATCATAACTGATGAGAAACCACCATCGATACAAGCCTTACAAATTTCGAAATCAGCACCATGATCCAAGTGTAAAGCTATAGGAACTGTAGTTGTTGCCAAAGCTGCTTCAACCAACTTAATTAAATAAGTTTGGTTAGCATATTTTCTTGCACCAGCTGAAACTTGCAAAATAATAGGTGAACGAGTTTCTTCAGCTGCTTCTGCAATACCTTGCAAAATTTCCATGTTGTTTACGTTGTAAGCACCAATAGCATAGCCACCAGCTAATGCTTTACGGAACATTTCTTCTGTTCCAACTAATTTTCTTTCACTCATTTGAGTTCTCCTTCTTTTCTGTAAAATTAATATTTACAACTCTAAAAATACACCAAAAGGGGGTAAATGTAAAGCGAGTAATTGTACATATTACTTGAAAGAATGTTTAAAAAGGGGGTAAATGTAAAGCGAGTAATTGTACATATTACTTGATAGAATGTTGAAAAAGTGGCAAATGTAAAGCTAGTAATTATACATATAACTTGATAGAATGTTGAAAAAAAGGCAAATGTAAAGCTAGTAATTAGACTTATACACTAAAG
>JAKSUP010000216.1 GCA_024408905.1 bacterium | reverse complement strand
TGAAGAGGCAAAAAAATTAATAGAAAAAAACTTTGGTGAGGAATATGAAATTAAACAATTGCTAGGTGTTGGTACTGTTGCCGAAACATACTTAGCAAAAGGTAAAGATGGGAAAGATGTTTGCATAAAAATCTTGAAAGATGGTATCACTAAAGAAAAAATTCAAGCCGATAAAGTAAAATTTGATAAGCTTATAGAAAATAGCGTAGAAGATATCGAAAAACAAAAATATTTGAAACGTAATTTAGACGATTTATACAAGGGTATTTCCGAAGAAATCAATTTGGAAAATGAAAAAATTGCTGCCGAAAATTTAGTAAACTATACATCAGTTGCAAAAGTTGTTAAACCAATAAAAGTTGTTAACAATATGTATGTTATGGAAAAAGCTGATGGTATAAGTTTAGAATCACTGATTAATTTGAATACTGCAACAGAATTCAAAAAAGCTATTGAAAAGAACGTTCCTATCAAGACCCTTATTGGAGATTTAGAGGAAGAAGATGCTATACGCAAAATGCTTACGAAAGATGGAAGGTATGTTGAGAAAGAAGAAGCTATTGAGATTTTACAAAAATATATAGACAAAGTTCAAAGCAGAACTCCTCAATATGGTGATATCAAATTATCCAAAAATGACATCAAAGCTCTGATAGAAGAATATCAACAAGTTTTGATAGAACAATTTAATAAAGTCGATAAAAAAGGAAAAGTATTACACGCAGATATCCACCCAGGAAATATTTTTATAGACATTAATGCATTAAAAAATAGAAAAGGTGGTAGCTTACGTAGTACAGCAACTATGTTAACAGGAAAACGTAGCAACAACCAAATATTTACACTTATAGATACAGGCAATACAATCAAAATGGATCAAGCACAAGCTTTGAGGTCAATCAATTTAAGCTCATACATTAAACGTGCTAATGTTAATGATATAACTGAATACGTTCTTGATGGTGCAATATTACCAAAAGGAATGACAAAAGAACAAGCAACAACAATTATATCAGATAAACTTAAACAAGTTTTCTTTGATACATCAACAAGCTGCGAAAAAATTACAAACGAAAGTCTCATAAATCTAACTACTAACATTATGCGAGAACATGGTATTATTCCGGCTGATACAGCACTCAACTTGAATAAGGCAAGGACCTCAGCAAACAATTCTCTGGCAGGTTTGTATGATTCTATGGGCCGATTGTATGCGAGTGACATTTTGTCAGAATGTTTCTCAAGTGGTGCAGATCCAATGACAGTTGCACGTAAGCTTATGGGAACATTGACAGAAGCAGCAAAAGACGTACTTGTATTAAAACGTAAAAATACGGCAATGCAAGCAGCACAAGAAAAATTTAACCTCAAAAATATGACAGCAGATTTAAGAAAAAAATACAAACATAATCCTAATAATTTGGCAACAAACAGCGAAGATTTGTTAACTTATGAATTAAAACAATCTATTCGAAAAGGGTTGCCTGAAGATATTGGTGAAATGTTATAGCCACGAAATTCCTATTGAAAGGATTGAAATAACAAGGGATCCAAGTAATGCACTCATAAATCCGTCTACTTCAACTCCCGGAACGACATAGGCTACAAACATAAATAACAGTGCATTTATGACAAGGGTAAATAATCCCAAGGTCAAAATGTTGAACGGCAATGCAAAAAGCATTATAACAGGTCTTATAACAAGGTTAATTACAGCAATTGCAATTGCTGCAATCATAGCTGTTTTAAAATCTTCTATAATAACCCCCGGCACAAGCCAGCCTGCAAACATAACTGTTAACGCTAAAGCCACCCATTTTATTAATAAAATCATAATACTTACTCCTTATTGACTAATTATAACACAATTAAAATTTATAAATAGTCGACATTTTGCTTATGAATTATATTGATATTTCCCTATCATAATTCACATCAACACTCGTTGATTAAACCACCACCCGTATCTGTAGCTCCTTTCAGTCGCACAGCTACGACCTCCTCCCAAAAGAGGTGAAATATTGTACAAAGAGTAGGGTATGCTTTAGCATACCAATATCATATCTACATTTTGGTAGACTAAAGTCTACCCTACATGCTGAGTTAGGAAAAAGAGGTTTTATTGTAACTATCATTTACATTTCGGTTTCAAAAACATAGTCAGCAGGGCCTGACAAGAACACATCCCCATCCGGATTTTCAGGAGTGCCATTCCAAACAACCTGAACTTTTCCTCCGAGCAATCTTACATCAACTGCATTTTCTAAATAAGAATTCATAACCCCTGCAACGACACTTGCACAAGCTCCTGTTCCACAAGCGAGTGTAATTCCACAACCACGCTCCCATACACATAATTCAATCTTTTTGAAAGATTTTATTTTTATAAATTCAACATTTGTTTTTTCAGGAAATTCTACTGAAGTTTCTATTTCCGGTCCATATTCTTTTGCTAAAGCCAACAGATCTTCATCATCTTTTATAAAAATTACAAAATGTGGATTTCCCATAGAAACAGCGTTGCCTTCAAAAATTCTGTTTTTGACAGATATTTTATAGTTAAGATTATTATTTGGTAAAAAAGGAATTTTTTCAGATTCTAATATCGGTTTTCCCATATTCACCCTGACATTACCGTCATCAAGAATTTCAGGTCTGATAATTCCGGCAAGAGTCTTTACTGAAAAACACTTTTTATCTACCAACCTTTTATCATAAACATATTTTGCAAAACATCGCATTCCGTTCCCACACATCTGAGCAACGGAGCCGTCAGAATTATAAAAAAACCACCCAATATCTGCATCTTCGACATTTGTATTAGGAATAATCAGACCGTCTGCACCAATTCCAAAATGTCTGTCACAAAGTTTTTTTGCAGCATCCGACATTTCTAAACCTATCTTTTTATATTCTTCATAATCCAAAATGACGAAATCATTACCACAACCTTGCATTTTTGTAATTTTTACAGACATAAACTTCCTTTTCATTCACTTTTATAGTAAGTTAATTATATAAAGGAATGAGATTTATGGCAATAATAAAAGTACAAAAAGGAACAAAAGATATTTTACCTACAGATATGCCAATTTGGCATTTTATGGAAGAAACAGCAAAAGAGATTTTCACAAAATATGG
>JAKSUP010000215.1 GCA_024408905.1 bacterium | reverse complement strand
TGTTTCTCCAATCGGTTCTGACAGCCTTCGTGAAATAATTGAGTTTGACGAACCAAAAGAAGTATATCTTGATCCTACATTAAAAAATTCAATAAAGGACATAAAAGTATTAAGGATTCCAGCCCATAAGTGCTATATGATAAAGATTTAAATATGGAAAGCTTTTTATTTAAAAATAAACAAGATAGTTATAAGAAGATATTAGACCTTATTTTAAAGAAACAAAGGATTTCAAGAAAAGAGATTGCAGAAACTCTTGGCTTAGCATGGGGAACTGTTTCTAATAACGTTAATTTGATGATTGATGAGAAAGTAATTAAAGAGGAAAGCCCGATTATTACTGGTATAGGTAGATCTACTTGCTATATTGTTCCTAATGATGAAGTCTATGCTTCTCTAGGCGTCGATATAAATACTGTCGGTTTATCTGCATCAATCGTTTCGCTTAATGGTGCAACAATCTTTTTTACAATGATTCCGCTTGTAGTTTATACTCAAGAAGAAATTATTGAAAAAACTTATTTGGTAATCAAAAGAGCACTAGAGTTTAATCTTGGAAGGTACCAAATTCTATCAATTGGTTTATCTTGTCAGGGCGATGTATATTCTCAAAAAGGTATATTTTCGGATATGCCATTTATTGAAGGCTGGCAACCTATAAATTTTACAAAGTTAATTGAAGAAAAATTTAATATTCCAACATTCCAATCACACGATATGGAATGCTTGTTGCTTGATCTTATTTTTAGATACCCAAATAATAAAGATTTTTTAGTTTGTCGTGTTGTTGATGGTATCGGATTTGGGGTTGTTAAAGAAGGCACGATTTTAAATGAAAAAATCTCACTTGATTATGGACACGAAATTGTAGAACGTAATGGTCTTGAGTGCACGTGTGGACAATGCGGGTGCTTGGAAGCTTATTCTTCAATAAAAGGACTTGTTAAGCGTTTAGGTATAAGCGAAGGAGAGCTATTTTCAAACTACAAGAATTACAGTTCTACTCTTGATGATGCGATGGAAAAATTTGCCTTTTCACTTTACAACGTTGCTTCAATTTACAATTTGAGCAGTGTGTTTGTGTGTGGCAAATTATTTGCAAAAATACCAGGTTTATTTGAAAAATTAATCGAAAAAATCTCCAAAATTGAAAAAAGAAAAAACTTTAATTTTATAGTGACATATTTGTCTGATTTATCAGCTTCTTTTGGAGCTGCAATACACTCTCTTAGGCAGCTTATCGAATAATTATCAATTTATATTTAGAAAATTGGTAATAATATATATTATTATTTTATATCATTCGTTGATATTATTACTTATATTTATTTATAAATATTTTTAATAGTATTATAATTTTGTCATAAAGGAGAAGTTTATGAAGAAAAATAAAACTTTACTTGGCTTATTGGCTTTAGGTGTTTTATCAACTTCCATGTTAACTGGATGTGGCAATGAAAACCCATCAGATGAACCTGGCGAAGTTGAAGATCATACTGACCAAGATGCCGCTGATGGTGTAATTGCTTTAATTAACGCTTTAACAAATACATCATCCGAATCCGATGTTGTAGCAGATAGAACAGCATATAACGCTTTAACAGCTGCTCAAAAAGCTCTTGTAACTAACATTGTTAAATTAGAGGCACAAGAAAAAAGAGTTGCTGATGATAAACTTGTAAAAGAAGTTGTTGATATGATTGCTGCACTTACTGATGAGTCAACCGAGACTCAAGTTAATGCTGCATATGCAAAGTATTCAAATCTTGATGATTCTTTAAAATCAAAGGTAACTAATTTAACATTACTTCTTGCTCAGAAAGCTAGAATTGATGCAAAAGTTATAGTTGATCCTGTAATCGAATTGATTAATGCTTTGGATAATCAATCCACCAAAGAAGAAGTTAAAGCAGCAGAAGCTGCATATTTAGCTTTATCAGACGATGACAAACAATATGTTGGTGCATCTGTTGTCGCAAAACTTAATGCTCAATTACAACGTGTTTTAGAAGCAGATATTGCTGCAGCTAAAGAATTTATTAATAATGTTGTTGTTGAAGATCTCATTTCTGACGCTTCAATCATTGATGTGCTTGTTGATATGAGTGAACTTGATTTAAGTGAATCAATTCTTGATACTTTCTCACAGGCCCAAAAAGAAAAATTAGCATTACTTAAGAGAACCACTGATTCTTATGAATATGCTGGAACTCATCAAGCAAAATCATGGAGAGAAGCTTCTTGGGAGCACGATTCCTATGGTTCATTATCTTTTGGTGCACCTACACTTAATGCTGAATTAAATGCTGAAGTTCGTCCATTTGAAGTCACATATTATAATGATGGTGAAAATGTACATAAAGAATTTGGTATCACATTAGTTGGCGATAGTAATTTAAAAGATAGCAAGAAACAAGCCGTTTTCCATCTTTATAATCCTGATATTGATACAAATTTAAGAATCGACTATGCCAAAGGCACAGATGGAACTTTCTGTGATGGAGGAACAATCGCCTTAAAACATGGTTGGAATAGAGTCGAAGTTTCACTTACAGACGTTTCAGACAAAAACGTTGTCAACTTAATGGTTGGTATTCTTAATAATGAAGGTGGCGTTACTGAAACATCAGGATGGATGATTTCTTCATTTATTAAATATGATGATAGTGTTTCTGGTGCAATCCGCACAGAATACTACCGCATTGCTAAAATTTTGAATACTTATTTAAATAAGCAAGAAGCAACCGAAAGAAATGAATATGCTACAGTTTGCGAAGAATATGCAAAATTAACTGCAGAAGAAAAAGCAATGTTACCAGAAGGTGTTGCAACTAAAATTGCTGCTGACGAACTTGCGTTTAAAGTCGCAGATGCTGAAGCATTAAATGAGTTGCTTGGTCAAATTCCTGCAATCACTGATCAAACCGATCTTGTTAAGTATGCAGGCGAATACTTAGTTAAATTAAGTGAATATAAATTACAATATGAGGCATTTGATGCTGGCCAGAAAGCTTTGGTGACAAATGCTAACATTCTTCAAGGTTTAGATTCTTTATCATCATTTGGCGTTTTGTCATTTGGTGACAAACAAATAACTGGTTGGAGCGATTATGGAACATTCCCAAGTTCAGTCACAGATACTGAAGCAGGTTATG
>JAKSUP010000214.1 GCA_024408905.1 bacterium | reverse complement strand
AGAAAATGAAGATCCTTTTTATTCTGCAAAAGTGTGCAAAAATCTTTGGAAATACTTATTCGCCATTAAACGATAATCTTCATCAAGACTTTCTTTTTTCAATAATTTTACATAATGATGCAAATCTTTATTATTGATTTCCCGTTCACGTTTTGTAGAATTTATCATAATCTGATATGCATTTTCTGCATCTTCACCGTTTAAAATTTCTAACTTTGGAATTTTATTTATTTTATGAAATATCCCATTTTCATCTATATTATAAGAAATAACATCAAGCAATTTCCAACAAGGCAAACCTTTTGCATCAGTGGTTTTTACCCCTTTAGCCCCAACCATAACATTTCTCATACCATGTAAATCATCAAAAACACGCTTTGAGAAATTCAAAACAATTACATCATACATACGCCCATTTTGATACTTTGAAACAACTACTGCCTGTTTTGGGTGTCCGTTGACATCACGTTTTGTATATATATATTGCGTTATCATACTATCATGATTTATCTTTCTTAACTTGTTACAAGAATAAGGTATCATCTTGTCGTAGGTAAAAAAGCAAATATACGTAACAATTAAGCTGAGAACTAATACCGGTCGCAATATTCTCCAAAATGACATTCCTGTAGCTCTAAAAATTGTCAACTCAGAATCTTTACTAAGTTTATCAAAAGTAAACAAAGATCCTAATAATAATCCGACAGGTAAAGCTTTTCCTAAAATTTTCGGAAGTTCATAAAACAATAACAGAAAACCTGTCTTTGCTGTAATTTCTCCGGCCAAAACACTTTTTATTGTATTTAAAAGCATTTCAGGGGCAATCCAAACTATTGTAAACAACAATATTGCAACCAAGGTCGTAAACAAGACTTGCTTAAATATATATCTATCATAAACAGTTGTTAGTCTTCTCATATTACAGTTGGAAATCCTTTCCTAAGTAGAACTCTTTAGCCACAGGATCATTCGCCACATCTGAACTCTTGCCTTCAATTTTTATTTTTCCGTCAAAAATAACATAAGCTCTATCTGTAATTGAAAGCGTTGCTTTCGGATTGTGGTCAGTAATAAGAACACCCAACCCCTTTTCTTCTGAAATTTTTCTAATATTATCCTTAATATCACCTATCGCAATAGGGTCAATTCCGGCAAACGGTTCATCAAGCAACATAAAATCGGGACTTGCTGCTAAAGCTCTTGCAATTTCTACACGACGTCTTTCTCCACCTGACAAAGCAACAGAAGGATATTTCCTTAATCTTTCAATACCAAATTCATTAAGCAATTCTTCCATCTTATGCTTCTTCTCATTGATAGTTAACTTATCATTCATTTCTAAAACTAACTGTAAATTTTCTTCAACAGTTAACTTTCTAAATATTGAATTTTCTTGTGGCAAATATCCGATACCTGCTTTTGCACGCATGTTCATTGGCCAATCAGTAATACACTTGTCATCAATATAAACTGTTCCTGAATTAGGCTTAACCAACCCGACAATCATATAAAATGTTGTTGTTTTACCTGCTCCATTTGGCCCTAACAAACAGACAACCTCTCCCTTATCCATATAGAAAGAAATGTCATTTACAACACTTCTATCTCCATATATTTTAACAAGATGTTTTGCTTCAATTCTCATATTGCTCCCCTCGACAGTACATCTATATATTATAACAAAAATAGGCAATTTTCTTATATTTTAAGATAATTTGAACAATTTGTAAAGTTTTGTAAAGACAATTTTAAAAAAAAGGCAATTATCAAAAGGTAAAATACTTTATATGTATGTAAGGTTAAAAGGTTAACAAATTTAAATATTTGTAGGAGGTCGATATGACGGATGGCATATCAGCAATAACATCATCCCCACTAGGGGCATACGGATTAGGAATGAACGGTGCATACAGTTCATACCCTAGCATGATGAGTATGTACGGAATGGGTGGATACGGAACAAATAGTTATAACCCTATGTTTGGTGGTATGGGAATGATGGGTATGTACAACCCTGATTATATGATGCAACTTGCAAATGTTCAAAATGAAATGGAAATGAATCAAATAAGACATGCTCAATCTATAAATCAATTAATAACTGACGGTCAAGTAAATGCTTCTGCACATGCAGATAAAGCTTTTGTAAAACAAGTTTTTGAAAATGGCAGCGTTAAGAACTTAATGTCAGGTCTTATCGATGGTATCAGAAACAAGGATTTAGAAAATATATGCAATTATTTTGACGCAGTAAAGAAACAAATAATTAGTACATACGGAGACGAAATAAGTGCAAGAGGCTATAAAGAAAATGTAAATCTTGCAGCTATCGAATTAATTGAAGCATTGTATACAACAGAAGTGAATGCACAGTCAGGTAGACAAAATGCTAACTTAAGAGATGATATTGCAGCAATTGGTGAAAACGCATTTGTTAACGGTTTTAAATGCGAAATGCGTCCGGGACATAGCACACGTGACTTAAAAAGTGTAATGAATCATTGTTTTGGAACAGAAATCACAGAAAGAGAACATGACAAAACATCCAGAGCAATTGGAGGCATCGCAGGTCGTGTGGCACACGGTGGTAAGTTTGCAGCTCAATCAACAGGTGTTATAGCCGGTGGTACAATATTAGGTTTAGGCGCAGGAAAACTTATAACCGCAATAGTACCTGCTGGTTATAAAAAAGATGCAGCAGGTCAATTCATTTTGAATAAAGATGGTAAAAAAATCATGTCAACACTTAGTGAAAAAATCAAATTCTGGCCTTGGTTAGGAAAAGGTTTCAAACTGGCAGCCGGTGTTGGTGCAGCATTAGGGCTTGTCGAAATATTTGCGCCGGGTACTATAACAGGAGCGTTGGGACTTAAGAAACAACAAGCAACAGCATAAAATATCTCCAAACCAATTAACCATAATAAAGCCTACTCAAAAGAGCAGGCTGTTAAAATGAAAAAGGTCCTTGACATTAAACCTTGATGTTCTATGATAAACAAGTAGTCCGTTGGGACGTCGCCAAGTGGTAAGGCAGCTGGTTTTGGTCCAGCCATTTCGGAGGTTCGAATCCTTCCGTCCCAGCCAATTAGCCCTCAAAGTGAGGGCTTTTTAATTGTTAAATCGGTATATAGCGCAGTTTGACTCTGCCGACGAGGAAGATTAAGTATCTTCCGAGGAGAGGTAGC
>JAKSUP010000213.1 GCA_024408905.1 bacterium | reverse complement strand
GAAGCAACGGTTGTTGGTGATACAGTTGGTGATCCGTTCAAGGATACTTCTTCAGTTGCAATGAACCCTATTATCAAATTTACAACTTTGTTTGGTTTGTTGGCTATGGAAATTGCTATAAATCCACAATTCCAAAGCTACGCAAAACCTGCAGGCTGGGTAATTTTGGTAATTGCAATTATCTTTGTAATTCGTTCATTCTATGCAATGAGAATTCCTGTAAAAAAAGAAGGTGAATAACCTTTTTGAGATAATTAACGAGGGCGAGGTTGCTTGGCAACCTCGCCCTCGTTTTATGTAAATATATCCTGCTTTCTATTTACCACAAGTTATGTTTATGTTATCATCTTTGTAATTGGAGAGGATATGTAATGATAAGTCTGTTATTAAAGATGTTGGGTGATCCCAATGAAAAAAAAGTTAAAAAAATATTAGGAATCATTGACCATATAAATGCTTTAGAGCCTGAATATGAGAAGTTATCTGACGATGAACTTCGCGCAAAAACTGATGAATTCAAGGAAATTTTGTCAAAAAGACCTACGTCTGATAATCCAAAAGCAGCTAGGATGTTAGAACAAGATGCTTTGGATAAGATTTTACCTGACGCTTTTGCGACCGTTCGTGAAGCAGGTAAAAGAGTTTTAAATATGCGTCACTTTGATGTACAACTTATCGGTGCATATTTCTTACACAATGGTCATATTGCTGAGATGAGAACCGGTGAAGGTAAAACTCTTGTTGCAACTTTGGCAGCTTATTTGAATGCTTTAACAGGTAAGGGTGTCCACGTTGTAACGGTTAATGATTACTTAGCAAAACGTGACTCTGAATGGATGGGTAAAATTTATAAGTTTTTAGGTTTATCAGTTGGTGTTATTCTTTCAAATCAGCATGATGCAGAGGAATTTGAACGTAAACGTGCAGCTTACGCGTGTGATATTACATACGGTACTAATAACGAGTTCGGTTTTGATTATTTACGTGATAATATGGCAAGTTCTAAAGAGATGCTTGTTCAAAGACCTTATAATTACGCGATTATAGACGAAGTTGATAGTATTTTGATAGACGAAGCAAGAACCCCGTTGATTATTAGTGGGCGTGTGGAAAAATCAGCTGATACATATACTTTGATGGCAAAAGTTGCTCCTCAATTAAAGAAAGATGAGGATTATGAAGTTGATGAAAAAAATAAAAACGTAATTTTGACAGAAGACGGTATCGATCACGCACAAGAGTTAATCGGCTGTAAAGATTTGTTTGATATTAACACTCAACATGCGCATGATTTGTTGAACGCTTTGAAAGCAAAAGAATTATTTATAAAAGATACAGATTATGTTATTAAAGATGGCGAAATTATGATTGTTGATGAGTTTACAGGAAGGTTGATGCCGGGTAGACGTTGGTCTGACGGACTTCACCAGGCAATTGAGGCTAAGGAAGGGGTAAAAATACAGGATGAAACCCAAACTTTGGCAAGCATAACTTTCCAAAACTTGTTCAGATTGTACCCGAAATTGTCTGGTATGACAGGTACTGCAATGACTGAAGAAGCTGAATTTGGAAAAATTTATAACTTAGAAGTTACAGCCATTCCTACAAACAGAACAGACATAAGAATTGACCATAATGATGTTATTTATAAAACTGAAAAAGCAAAATATGACGCTGTTGTAGAAGATATTATTGAGCAAAACAAGGTTGGACGTCCTGTTTTGGTAGGTACAATAAGTATTGAAAAATCAGAATATATTTCTGCGTTATTAAAGAAAAAAGGTGTTAAACATAATGTTTTGAACGCTAAACAACACGAAAAAGAAGCTTATATAATTGCTCAAGCAGGTCGTGTAGGTGCTGTTACAATTGCAACAAATATGGCAGGTCGTGGTACTGATATTCTGTTGGGTGGTAATGCTGAATACCTTGCAAAAGAAACTTTGGAACAAAACAGAGTTACGCCTGATACGCCAAACTATGAATCTATTAAGGATAAAGCTTTGGCTGATGCAAGAAAGATAACTGAAGCAGAACATGCAAAAGTTGTTGAACTTGGTGGGTTGCATGTTATTGGTACTGAGCGTCACGAATCAAGACGTATAGATAACCAGCTTCGTGGTCGTGCTGCAAGACAAGGTGACCCGGGGTCTACAAGATTTTTCTTATCTTTGCAAGACGATTTGATGAGAATTTTTGGTGGTGAAAAAATTATAAATTTGATGAATATGCTTAATGTAGAAGAGGATATGCCGATTACTGCATCTATTATTACCCGTCAAATTCAATCTGCACAAAAGAAGGTTGAGACTTATCACTTTGATATTCGTAAGAATGTATTACAGTATGATGATGTCATGAATATTCAGAGGGAAAAATTCTATGCACAGCGTAAAAAAGTATTGGAAGGTAAGAATTTATCAGAAGATATCAAATATATGATAGACAAAGAAATTGACAGGCTTTTAAAGAGCTATATAACTCCTGAAATGAATCCTGAAGAATATGTACCTGAAGATTTGGAAACTTTGATAAAAGAATTACATTCAAACATTCCACAGCTATCTTATATTGGTATTGACGATATCAAAAAAATGCGTTATGCAAGAATTTACGAATCCTTAAAAGATGCAGCACAAAAAGCATATAGAGATCATGAAGAAGAAATTATTGATTTTTACAATTCTGTAATGACTCAATACGATCCGAATGCAAATTTGCAGGAAAAGTTTGCAGATGAAAACATTATGCGTGGTCTTGAACGAGATATATTATTAAGAGTAGTTGATAATCAATGGATTGACCACTTGCACAATATTGATATGTTAAAAGATGGTATCGGACTGCGTGCTTATGGTCAAAAAGATCCATTGATTGAATATAAAAAAGAAGCATACGACTTGTTTAATAAAATGATGTACGAAATTCAAAGCAACACTGTAAAATACATTTTCCGTGCGAAATTCGGAATACAATTCGTTTCTGATGACGGCGATGTAGAAGTTATAGATGGTTAATTAATTAAATTTTGTAACAATCTCCTAATAATTGCAACATGTTGAAATGCAGACTATTATTGTATTACATAAGGAAAGTGTAACGATTTGTAACAATATTGCTCGTTTAGTGTTAATAAATCCTCGAAATGTGGCATAGAGAACATGTAAGGTGTTAAAATAAGCATAAGGAAATGTGCC
>JAKSUP010000212.1 GCA_024408905.1 bacterium | reverse complement strand
ATAATTCATTTACATA
Source organism: bacterium (assembly GCA_024408905.1). Taxonomy (GTDB): domain Bacteria; phylum Cyanobacteriota; class Vampirovibrionia; order Gastranaerophilales; family Gastranaerophilaceae; genus CAG-196. Next base: position 3,199 of record JAKSUP010000212.1, on the reverse strand, counting down.
AATACTATAAAGAGTGCCAGCAATTAGTATAGAAGTTAGAGCAGCCAACCATGGTATCTGTGCAAGATTTTGCAATCCGAAAATCATTCTACCAGTAATGAGTACAAACAAAGTTAATGTCCACGCATAGATTTTAATAAAGCATTTATCTGTGGTGGTTCTGGATGACAATTTTGATAGTTTAATTATATTGAATAGAATATATCCAAGCAAGCCCAGTAATTCGATCAGTATTGAAATTCTGAATACATAAAAATAAAATATGTATAGCAATTCGAGAGTTTTGACCGGACAATAAGACGGATATTCTATACCTTCTGTAATATGGCGGATAAAATGAACAGACCAATGGCTACCTAATATTATATAGAGGCTGCAAATAACAGCGATGAAGGCCGTAGCATATAGAAAAGTGACAAAGAAAGCCCATGCGATTCGTTTTTTTGTATGCAAGCTTCGCAGATATAGGAAAACAAATGGTAAGAGACAAAGTGCGGCCATTTTACCGATAATATCCATAATAATGTATAGACGATAACTATCAATTATTTCATGGACATAGAAAGCATCGGACATGAAATAGAGAGTGGATATAAAACTGACCCCAAAAAGGAACGTTTTGTTACGAGGACTTGTAAATTCTTTACGACTCAAAAGTACTATCGTACCAGTCAAACAACAAAAACACGGTAAAAAAATGGCAAAAATTCTTAACATGGGTATTTATTCCTTTCTTTTTTCTATTTTTTTGACGATAATTTAAGAATAAAATTCAAAAATTAATATGGTACAAATTGCCATAGTGAAAAAATATATTTTGAGGGTTTTATGGTAAATTTCAGCGCAAAGATAATACTTTTTGTCGAATTGACAAAAATAAATTGATGAAAATATAAAAAAATATGTTGAAATATCTAAAAAATACACAGATTCCGTCAAAATTTCCCCATAAATCGAAAAAAGTGTCAAAAAGTACCATATAAAAATTATCTGCACTTTTTGACGATTATAAAAATTGTAAAATTGTTAAAAATTTTATTAAAAATGTTTTGTTGTTTCTGTAAAAGGCAATTGAATTATTTGTTGTACTTTTGCACCCGATTTCGAAGAAGTGGTGTGGGTGAATAATTTTTAGTTGGCGTAATTAAAATTAACAATGGCATAAAATTTGCTAAATTATCCAATGAAAAATGTCTGGGATACTCGAAATAATAGTTATTTGATAAATTGACAGTTTTAAAATCCGGGAGGATGGAGATTCTATATACGGAAAGGCTGAATCTTAATTATTACTTATTTCTTTATTTGGGTTACTTGTTTTTAGTAATAATCAGCCTTTCTTCTCGTGAAACAATGTGATAAACAAAATATATACATTCTTAACGAAGGATGGCCAATTGAAAAGATATAAAAATGGAACATTTGTAAGTTCTTTTTATATGAAAAAATATGTAATTTATTGTTAATTTTTTGGTGTTATTGAAGTGGCTCTTCGATGGCTCTGAAGTGGCTCTTTTGAGGGTGTGAGAAAATTAACAAAAAACACCCAGTTTTGGTGTGTGTTTTGAAACTATTTTTTGTTGCTTGTTGTGTTGGTAAAATATATTGATTGTGTCTGTCGGATGCGACAAAATGACACGAATTACAGAATGATGAAATTGTGAAAACTATTTTTTTGTCAAAAAATGCCAATTTGAACTTTATAAAATAAAAGTTACATATTGGCATGATTTTTGTGGGTATGAAAATGACAAAAAATAAAAAATACACCCACGTGACATGATTAGTCTGTTTTGATTTTTTGTTTTTGAGAAGATTAAGAATCTGCGAACAAATTTTACTACCCCCCAATTGTGAAATGAGTTCCGCGCATTATTTATATATTGTGCGCGTTTGCGCGCGCGAGTATTTGTTGGGATTATGCACTTTGTGGAATATTAATTACGTCCCTAAGATAAAAATATGAAAAAAAGTTTTGATTTGAAAAAAGTTTTTTTTGCTGCGCTCATGTTGCTGAGTGCGAGCGTGATGTATGCTTATGATAGTGGTGATACTATTTTGATATCGCGAACAGATGGTGGCAATACGTACTATATGGGTGCTTCAGCGGCTTCTAATAATTCGTTGTTGACCACTACGTCATTAACATCTGACAACATTGAGAATTATTTGTGGATTGTAACTGAAGAAAAATCTGGTTCTGGTTATTTTGCTACTACTAATACTTATCTCCAGAGTGTAGCCCGAAATAATAATACGGTTACGCAAGAAAGTTCGTATTTGTATCTTAATCGTTCGGGAAAGACTTCCTCTTATAAATATAATGTTGCTTTTTCAGATGAAGATCAAACAATTAAAATTACACCTGTTACCGGTGGTTATACCATCTCAAATAGTAATTGTCAAATCGGTTTCTCGAGTTCCAAATATGCAGGAGTGAAAACTGGTGCAACTTTGACAATTACTCCGATAACCTATAAGAATGCGCATGCTCTTGTAGGACCAACGAATATAACAGCCAATAATGTATTGGGCTATGATGCAGAACCAATAGAAATCAGTTTTTCTCTTAACTTGAAGATTCAGGATGGTTATTTTTCAAAGGAAGATGATGAGCCGATTACCATTTCAGGTATGACTTCTTCTAATATCGATGACAGTAATGCGGCAACATTGCGAGATACTTATCATATTAATCCTGTAGTGACTCTCAAAAATGGGACTTATATGTCGGTATCAAGTACGCTTGGTACGAATGGTAATTATTTTGTTGCAACTATTTCTCCAGTAGGTGGCAATTTGATGAAATCTTCTACCATAACGGATGACATTACGGATGTGATGAACATTAGTGCAACTTATACCACAGCAGGTGGCAAAGATTATACGGCTACAGGAAAAGCCAACATTACTCGCAAGGTGTTTGAACAAAAGTCAGTTGATAAGTTGATTATGACGGCTTCTCCTGACGATTGTAATTTTGATGTTTCGGGAAACACAGAAAATACAATTGTTGTTACCTTTACACATGAATCGGGTACTGCAATATATGATTTGGCAGGAACAATGGTAGACGGAACAGCTTCAATAACTACTCGTACTTTGGCAGCGTCAGATATTGATCCTACAGGATTCTCTTTCACTCTAACTGATTATGATACAAAGAAAACCGTTAATTGGTATGCCACGGATTATCCAG
>JAKSUP010000211.1 GCA_024408905.1 bacterium | reverse complement strand
AAGCTTGCTTGCAACATCCATTCTGTCTTGCAACCGTAGGTTGCTCTAAACGGTGCCTGTTTTTCTTTTCTTTTGGGTGCGTTTTCTTTTCTTTTGCTTGCCCAAAAAAGAAAAGAAAATGCACATAAATAAAAAAATAAAGAAATAGTAAAACCCCCTCCTGCCTTTCAGGCACCCTGTCTTGAATTATTCGGGTTCTCGTCGGAGTAACGTCCGACTCGAACTTACGGGTTTGGCTTCGCCTGCACCCTACCGAAAATTCGCTCCCCCTAGGGAGAGGGAAAACAAGTACCAATAATAAATATTATGTATGCAATACAACCGAATTAAAAAAGAGTGTCCAAAAATTTGGACACCCTTTTTTCTATTGTTACAAGACCTATTTAATGTTAGAGAATGTCCAAGCATCAAATGTTGGTGTTTCAGAAACATTAAGCTCTTTTTTGTTTTCATCAGCTTGACAATCATCGTGAGCAATAGGGTTATACAATCTGTTATAATATTCAATAACCATTCTGTCAGAATTGAAATATGCTTCAGATGTTCTTATTGCTTGACGCATCAATCTTGCCCATTCTTTTTTGTCTTTATAATATGTAGGAATAATCTTGTCTTCAATGATACTCATTACACATTCGTGATCTTTCCAATGTCTTTCTTCCCAAGGCATATCATCATCAAGACCTTCATACTCTACAGTGTAACCGTTGATTTCATCAAATGTACCTTCTACAGTCCAACCGTCATAGATTGATAAATGAAGAGTACCGTTCATATTAGCTGACATTCCTGAAGTTCCTGATGCTTCGAATGGTCTAAGAGGTGTATTCAACCAAATATCAGAACCACGTTTTAGCATGCCTGATAGTTCAAGTTCATAACCCGGAAGAACAACAACATTCTTTAATGAGTGAGAACGGTTTAATAATTTGTTAAACATTTCTTTACCCATAACGTCATCCGGATGGAATTTACCTGCGAAAATAATTTGAAGCTTATCTTCATCAAGTAATTTGCCAATTCTTTCTTTATCCATCAAAATTAACCAAGCACGTTTGTAATCAGCAAATCTTCTTGCCCATGTAATTGTCAATACGTCAGGATTAAATCTCTTACCTGCAACATTGGCAACATATCTGAACAATTCTTCTTTCATTTCGCGTTTCACTGCAAGTAAATCTTCATCAGATTTAGCCCTTGCAATTCTCTTATCTTGCCAATAATGTAAGTTAACAGCGTTTGTAATAGCTCTGATTGGACATCTGTCTTCAACCCATTCCCACATCTTGTTAGCAACAAGACCGTGAAGCTGAGATACAGCATTTGCAATTCTTGACATTCTTAATGCTGCAACTGTAAGTGAGAAGTTTTCTCCACCAAGTTGAATAGCTGTTTCGCGAGAAGTCCCGGAGAAGAAACCACCTTCTAACAAAGTATCAACCCAGTGAACCTCATTACCTGCTGCAACAGGAGTATGTGTTGTAAATACGGTTTTCTTTCTTACTTCTTTTAAATCACCGTCATATTGTCTTAAAAGTTCAAATGCAGCAGGAAGTGCATGACCTTCGTTCATATGAACAACATCAAACTTGTAACCTGCAGCTTGAAGAACTCTTATACCTGCAATACCAAGAATAGTTTCTTGCGCAATTCTTATTCTTTCATTTCCGTCATAGAGTCTGTGGGAAATACTTTTTGCCCAGTCACTATTACCGTCTATATCAGTTGTCAAAAGATAAACAGGACAAGTACCAAATAATTCAGGTTCTACCCTATATGCTTTTACTTTAACTTTTTCACCGAATGTGTCAACTGTAACTGTGATACCGGGATCAGTTAAATAATCATAATACTTTCTAATATATGCTACTTCTACATTTCCTGAGTGATCAATTCGTTGATCATAGTATCCGTAAGACCATAACATAGTTACGCCAACCATTGGCATTTGAAGATAACCGGCAGATAGCATGTGAGAACCTGCCAAAAATCCTAAACCACCTGAATAAGTGCTTAAAGATTGATCCATTGCTATTTCCATTGAGAAATAGGCTACTTTTGGTAATGTCATAATTTTCTACCCTTATATTATGTGTACTACTTTTGGACTAAAAAGACCATATTAAATATATATATAGCATAGCACATAATTGTTATTTTTGTATATACCTAATCCTTTTAAACTATACCAAATTTGAAAAGCTCAACAAAATTAATACTTTTAACACCTCATCATTTTATTAAAATTTGTAATAAAGTAATCCTAAAGAATTAATTCAGAATAATTATCTTGGCTAATGATAAAAATATTACATACTTGCTAAATCTAATCTTTTTAAGTACAACAGAATTATGAATAAGAAGAAAAAGATATTGTTTATAAATTTTGGTGGTTTGGGCGATGAAATATTGTTTCTCCCAACCATTTTGTCAATAAAAGCACAATATCCTCAAACGGAAATCACACTTGCTCTTGAACCACGCAGCAAAGGTATTACAAGTCTTACTGATGTTATTGATAAAACGCTTTTCGCTGATATAAAGGGCAGAAACAAGTATAACGAACTCATCAAACTTTTATTCAAAATTTGGGGTGAAGGATTTGACCTTGTCGTATCATCAGGCTCAAACAAATATATTTCAATTTTTCTAGCATGTACCCTAATTCCCAAACGAATCGGCTACAACACAGGGAAACTAAGCGAAAAGCTTTTAACTCGAGCAGTAAATTTAAACAAAAATCAATATGCAGTAGATATGTATCACGATTTGGCTAAACCACTTACGGATATTGTAACAGAGCTACCTGTTTTTAGTATCCAAAAGAAACCACAAATCCCAAATTCGGTTCTAATCCACCCTGGGGTTAGCAAAATAAGTGCTCAAAAAGGTATGATTAAGACTATACCAGCAACAGAGTGGGCAAAAGTTGTGGAATTACTTGCCGATAGTGGCAAAAATGTAATTCTTGCCGGTGGGCCGGATGATGTAGAATGTATAAAAACAATACAAAAACTTGTACCACAAGGAAAATATACAAATATGTACGGAAAGACTGCAAATCTTAAGGAATTGGCAGAACTGATTTCATCAGCAGAAATTTTCCTATGTTCTGATTCTGCGCCTTTACATATCGCTGTCGGCATGGGAGTAAAAACCTACGCTATATTTGGCTCAACTGATGATAAAAAACTTATCCCACAAAACGGTTTAGTTACCCCTATAAAATCTGATTGTTAC
>JAKSUP010000210.1 GCA_024408905.1 bacterium | reverse complement strand
ATTTTTGAAAGAGTAAGAAAATTTAGAGATGGCGGCACTTTTAACATAAAGATAGAATCAATAAAACCAAGGGAATATTATTGTCATTGTTCAACAAAAAATCAATTGGGTGAATATGTAGATTCTTATTCTGAAAGGTTTGGGTCAGGAACTTTGACTCAGTTTAGAGAATGGTCTAATTTACTAATTAACAAATTCGTAAGAAATGGTGCTAATGAAGATTTTGTAAAAAGTATGTCTGACTTCTTTGTTTCTTTAGAAAAATAGTTTTACATGCTAATAAAAATTAATAAAAAAGCTTGTCTTTTTTAGACAAGCTTTTTTATATTTATTATAGTCTTATCTTATTGATACAAAGGTGCAAGTTTCTTTTCTTGTTGAGGTATTGTACCTTCTGTAATTGATTGGTATACTCTATAGTCAATTACAGGGAAGCAGTTATCAATACTTTCGATTTCTGCCAACTTGCCTTCATCAATATTGCCTGATTCAATCATATCGGCGATTAAGCTAAATCTGTCAACGTGTTCATTAAATCTATCTGTTGCATAATCTTTAGCTTGCCATGTTGTTATCAAGAAAGGCCAATCTGAACTTTGTAACAATAAGTTTTCTCTTGATAATTGGTTTAATGCTCTGTGTAACAATTTATTTTCAGGAATTTCAGGATAATTATCAATAATTGCATTAATACGTTTTTCGCAAGAATGTATAATTGGCCACATCCATTCAGTTAAGTGGTTTTGCCATACATAGAAGTGTCCGCCTTGTCCCCATGAACTTTCAGGAATTTGAATTGCTTCTACAGGTGGGTATTTCTTTACATATTCACCGGCTGTAAGTCTTTCAACTTTCGGTAAATATTGGTTGAATTTCTTAATAACTTGTTTAATAAATTCAACACCTTCAAACCACCAGTGACCGAATAATTCAGTATCAAATGAAACCATTACTAAACCGTCTTTATTTTTAGCCATCTTGTAATCATTTAACAAGTGGTAAATCAAAGTTGTATAGTGGTCTGAATTTTCATTAATCTTATTAAATGCTAAGACCGGATCGTAAAGCATTTTGTCACCTAAATCTGTAGTAGGTGAAGTTATTCTCCAGTAGTGCATACCTGACTTGTCATCACGTTTATGGAATTCTCTGAAGCATCCGTCTCCAGGGTATCCATCTGCTGCTGACCATACTTGATAACCGGCTCTGTCGTTACGTCCCATAACTGCAACTTGAGCATCCGGTAACCAGTATGCTGAATATGTATCATATCCTGTAGCAGGTCTATCAGGAAGAGGAATGTATTCAATGTTTCCGTAAACACCGATTACACGTCTGTTACCAATTGAATTTCCACCTTCTATTACGTGTGATTCAGTAAAGAAGTATTGGATGTCATTGTTTTGAAGTGTAACTTCAATAGCAGGTCTCCAATGCTTTTTGCCATCTTTACCGGTATATTCATAGCCTTGACGGTAAGCACATTCTGGTAGCCAACAACCCATAGCTTTTTTACCGAATAATCTTTTTGTTGTATCTTGACCGATTTTGAATTGTGCGTTCAAGTTGCTATCAGTTGCTAATAATGGAGAAAATCCGTGAGTAGCTCCTGAAGTTGTAATTTCAATACAACCTAAATCTTGATATTTTTTGAAATATTTGATTAAGTTCATTTCGTATTTGTTAACGAAATCGTCTCTCAACTTATTCCACAAATCAAAATAGTATTTTGCAAGGTATTTTAAGTGTTGAGAATGTGCAACTTTAGGATCAGGATATCTTTCCAAATCTTTTGCTACAGCTGTGATTTGTGCGTCAACATACTTAACAAATCCTTGTTGTAAATGTTCATCATTTAACTGCTCTGCTAAAATCGGGGTAATACCGACGGTAAGCTTAGCTTTAATTCCTTCATCATACAATTCAGATATTGCGTTTAGAAGAGGTACATATGTTTCTGCCATACATTCATAAAGATTTTCTTCTCCGAATGGCCACATACCTGCCTTCCTATAATATGGCAAGTGACTGTGTAACATAAATACGAATTGTCCTACTGACATTTTTGCCTCCGTTCGTTTTTGATATATATTTTTACATTATTATTTATACCATAATTCTAACAAAAAAATAATCCTAAAGTATTAATACACATGAATAATGTTACAAATGTTAACTAACTTGCAGGTGTATTTTGATTGAAAAATTGCGCATATAAACCTTATATATTGCAAAAGGTGTGTTATATACACTTACCCGATTGTAAATATGAAATTATTATTCTCTGAGCATGATGTACAAAAATCTGTTTCTGCCATGACACTATTTGAATAATTTTTAAAATTAATACCTACTCTGCCACGATAATCACCCGATAAGAACGGGCATGAATAGATTCCTGTTGCTGACAAAGTTCTTCCATACATACAGTCCGTTTTTTTAGATTCTTTTAATTCACTTTCAAGATTATTTGTAGGATATGAAACCGAAATTTGAAGATCTGTATTTATAATATCTTGTTCTTTAAAAATTTTATTGAATGATTCATAAATCAAATCTTGAGGAATATTATAAATGTTTTGCACAGTCAAAACAGATGTAAAATTATAACGTGATAATGTTTTAAGGGCAAAAATTGTTTGTCGATAATTACCCCGATATTTTGCTTTATCACTTTCAACTTCGTCAAAGTGTGCTAATGATAGTTTGAAAAATATTTGATTAATTCCTTCTTCTTCAACTTTTTTTAGAAACCGAATTTTTTTCTCATTTAAGAAGCTGCCGTTTGTACATATACATACATTACATCTTTTTAAACACAATCTTAAAATTGAGTTAAAATCCGGATGTGTCATCGGTTCTGCTCCGGTTAAATACAAACAATGCAAATCTTCTGATTTTGTATCTTCTAAGCACTCCTTTATTTTATCGATAGAAATAAAATCTTTGGATGGTTTTGAAGACGGAAAATTGATATAGCAACTTTTGCATCTTTGGTTGCAATTTTTTGATGTAAGTTCAATAAATATATTGTTTAGTGCCTTAAGTCTATACACAGGCGCTGTAAAAACACTAGCCATTACTCCTCCTTTTGTTTACTTAATCATTTTATTCAACTAATAATCTAAAATAAATTATCTTACTGGGGAGTAAGGGGGGTAAATAAGGGGGGGGTAAATGAGTGGGGTAAATGAGGGGGGTAAATGAGGGGGGCAAATAAAGGGAGGGCAAATGAGGGAGGAA
>JAKSUP010000021.1 GCA_024408905.1 bacterium | reverse complement strand
CCTCGGAAGATACTTAATCTTCCTCGTCGGCAGAGTCAAACTGCGCCACATCCCGACGAGTGTAACCCAATATTAATTCAAACAAAATTAGAAATCAACCTCTTTATTTTATTGTTTTAATTTTATATTAATTTTTATTATTTAGAAGAATCAAGTATACTATATATTTTTTCCATAAAAGTTTCAAGTATTATGTTATTATCATGTACGGCAATATTCTCAACTTTGTCAGAATAGAAATCAATTAATGGCAAACTTTGATCTTTATAGCTAACAAGTCGTTTTGCTAATACTTCGGGTTTGTCATCTGCTCTTTTTATAAGTTGTCCACCACATTCGCATTTGGAAATTTCTGGATTGTATTTCTCCAAAGAATATGTTCTAGAACAATTTTTGCACATGTATCGTTTAGCAGAGCGTTCAAATAATATATTTTCGTCTACGTCCAAATTAATAATTCTAACATCGATATTTTTATCTTCTTTTAATAATTTGTCAAGTTTTTCTGCCTGTTTTACAGTCCTCGGAAAACCATCTAATATAAATCCTCGCGCACAGTCTGGCATCTTTATCCTTGATTTAAATATATCCAATATTAAATCGTCAGGAACTAATCCTCCAGCGCTCATATAATCTTGTGCTTTTTTACCTAATTCAGTGCCTTGCTTAACTTCGTTACGTAAAATGTCACCTGTACTAATCTGTGGAATAGAATATTTTGCTGAAATTTGTCTTGAATAAGTGCCTTTTCCACTATTTGGTGCGCCTAACATTATAATCACTTTCTTAGCATAATTTTTAGCACTATTAGTAAAAGATACGCTATCACATCCTACATTTTTTACAATTTTCGTTGTCACAGGTTTTGTAATAGATTTGTGTTGGAAATTAATACCATAATTTGGCATTGTATTGAGAGCTTGTACTTGCATATTTATATCCCTTTCTATATATAAGATACCATTAAAGTACTAAATTTGTAAATATATAATCAAGTAAGTTAATTACATCGTTCTATACTCTTATACTAAAGCGCTATATCAACTGCTTAATTTTTCATTTTGTTGTATAATTAATTACGCTATGGCAAATCTTTTAGATACAAAAGAAAATATAGGGATAAAAAAAGTATTTTCAAGTTCATTAAAAACATGTGCGCATGTTCTCGTTGAAACACTTTCTGAACTCGGTGCAAACAGAATTTTTGGCTACCCCGGAGCAACTGTCTTGAGTATTTATAACGAATTATTTAATGCTCAAAATATTCGTCATATCCTTGTACGTCACGAGCAGGCGGCTGTTCATATGGCAGAAGGTTATGCTCGTATCACCGGAAAACCCGGTGTTGTTCTTGTTACATCCGGCCCCGGGTTTACAAACACTATGACAGGAATTGCAAATGCCTATGCTGATTCAACTCCTTTGGTGATTATTGCCGGTGATGTTCCTTCAAATAACACTAAAGGTAAGGTTTTTCAAAAACTTGATATAATTTCTATGACCAAATCTTGTTGCAAAAAGAATTATTTAGTGACTTCTAAAGATGACATAAAACAAGTTATCCATGAGGCATACACAGTTGCAAATTCAGGAGAAAAAGGGCCTGTTGTTGTTGCAATTCCAAGAAATATTTTAGAATCAAAATATAATCATAAGCCTGAAAAATTCTTGCACCAAAAGAAATTACCGATTGTTCAAGAACATGATTTTCAAAAAGCTTTGAAATTGATTAAAGAAGCAAAATCACCATTGTTATTATTGGGTGGTGGTGCAGTTGATGCAGTTAACGAAATCAAATTATTGGTTGAAAAAACTCATATCCCTGTAACTTCAACTTTAATGGGTATAGGCATTTATCCATCCGAAAAAGATTTATATCTCGGTATGATTGGAATTAACGGCTCTCGTTTAGCTAATATTGCACTCAATAATTCAGATTTGATTATTGCCCTCGGGGTAAGTTTTTCTGATAGAACAACCTGCAAAAACCCGTTGTTTGCTCAAAATGCTAAAATAATAAGCGTTAATATGAAGGATATTTCAAAAGATTTTGAACTTGGAATTGTTTCTGATTCAAGTGTTTTTGTAAAAGGGCTTTTGGAAAGGTTAACTTCTTATGATGTTAAAAATTTGTTATCTTGGCATAGCAAAATAAATATTTTGAGAGAAGAAAACAGCATAAAGAAATCAAAATCGCCAAAACTTCAATCTTCAAGCGTATTAAGAACAATCTATGAATACACAAAACAACTTGAACCGGTTGTTGTAACTGATGTCGGTCAACATCAATTATTAACGGCACAGTTTTTTAATTTTAACAAACCTAAAAAATTCATAACATCAGGTGGCCTTGGGACTATGGGTTTTGGACTTCCGGCAGCAATCGGAGTACAAATAGCTAATCCGGATAGTCTTGTTTTGAATATTACAGGCGACGGTTCTTTTCAAATGAATTTGCAAGAGCTTGCTACATGCAGAGAACACCAAATTCCTGTAAAAATTATTATTATGAATAACGGTTATCTTGGCATGGTACGTCAACTGCAAGAAAAAATTTACAATCAGCGTTATCAGGTTGAAATGATAAATCCTGATTTCACAAAAATAGCAGAAGCCTACGATTTGTACGCAATAAGAGTGTCGACCTATGCCGAACTTATCCCTGCGCTTAATAAAGCAATCTCTCATAACGGTACTGCCATAATTGATATTGCGATAGATTCTTTTGAAGAAATCTAATTTTAAAACATAAAAGCGTGAAAATTAGTATTTAATACTTTTTTCTTCTATTTTTTTGGAGTAAAATCAAATTAATTGGAGAAGATATAAATGACTGAGAAAGTTTTAGTATTAGGTTTGTCAAAAAGTGGTATTTCTGCTGCTAAATATTTAAAGACATTAGATTATGACATATATTTAACGGAATCAAAAAAAGACGTAGATTTAGCTCAAGTAAAAGAATTAGAAAAATTAGGTATAAAAGTAGAATACGGTTCACATAGTGATGAATTTATAGAAGGTTCAAGCTATGCTGTTACAAGTCCCGGTATTCCACCTAAATCAGAAATTTTTAAAAGAATTCAAAGCCGGAATATTCCTATCATTTCTGAAATTGAAGTTGCTTACCAAAATTCTGATATACCGTTTATTGCAATAACAGGAACTAATGGGAAAACAACAACAACCTCTCTTGTGTCACATATTCTAAGTGAAAATTTTGATGCACCTTATTGTGGAAATATTGGTGTTCCTCCAACATCATTGATGGAAAATGACAGCGATTTTTTAGTTTGTGAAATAAGTTCTTATCAAGCTCAAATGACTGAAGAATTTAAACCGTTTATTTCATGTTGGACAAATTTTACGCCTGATCATATAGATTGGCATGAAGGACTTGAAAATTACTTTAAAGCAAAAGCTAAATTATTTTTAGGTAAACAAGCTCCTAAATATGCAATTTTAAACGCAAAAGATGAAAAATTATTAGAATTTGCTAAAAAATGTAATAAATCAAAAGTCTTTTTATTCGATACAGAAGGTTATCCAAATGCATGTTATATCAAATCTGATGCATTATGGTACAAAGAAGATGACCAAGAAGAAAAAATTATTAACTTAAAAGATTGTCCTTTGGTTGGTCATCACAATTACCAAAATATTATGTGTGGAATTATTTGCGCAAAACTTGTCGGTATTGAAAATGAAACAATTAAAAACAGCATAATGTCTTTTAGAGCGCCTGAACACAGATTAGAAAAAATAAGAGAAATGGACGGAATAACATTTTATAATGATTCAAAAGCTACCAATCCTGAAGCTTCAATTGTTGCAATCGATTCATTTAACAATGTTGATGTTGCTTTGATTTTAGGTGGCAGAGATAAAAATACAGATTTAACCGAAATGTGTAATTCCATAAATAAACATATTAAAACAGTTCTTTTAATTGGAGAAGCCACAGAAAGATTTGAAGAAAATTTGGAAAAGAACGGTTTTAGTAATATAATTAGAGAACAAACTTTGGAAACAGCAATAGATAAAGCGATAAGTTTAAAACCGGATGTAGTTCTTCTGTCACCGGCATGTGCAAGTTTTGATATGTTCAAAAGCTATGAACACAGAGGAGAAGTTTTTAAAGAGTATGTCCTTTCAAAATAGTGAAATAGAAGAAACAAAAATGAGTCAGCAAAATATGCAGTCAGACAGACCACTCTTGGTTGCTGTTATATTTCTTGTTGTAATAGGGATGATGGCTATATTTTCTGCAAGCGCTCCAAAATGTATTGATATGGGGGTTAGTCCTCTTAAATTTTTAATTCAACAAGCTTTGGGAGTGGCTATCGGTTTTGTTCTTTTAAGATTTTTCTCAAACTTTCATTACAAAAAACTTATGGCATACACAATTCCTTTTGCGTACTTTGTTGTTGCAATGCTTATTTGGGTAAAAGTAGGTGGTGTAACGGTTAATGGTGCGCAAAGATGGATAAATCTTGGGCCGATAAGTTTACAACCGTCAGAATTTGCAAAACCTGCAATTGTACTTTTACTTGCAGGTGTTTTTTATAGAAATACGGAAGTTTTTGATCAAAATAAATTTGTAACTGCATACTTACCTATATTTATAATGTTGGGATTAATCTATTTGCAGCCAAATTTAAGTATGATAATTTTATTATTGGCAACTGCAGTTACTATATTTTTGTGTGCAGGAGGCTCTTTAAAACTTGTATTGTGGAGTGCAGGCGCATTAATTCCTTTGTTATTATGGAAAGGTATGCACAGTTACCAATCTTCAAGAATTTCTACTTGGTTAAATCCCTATGCTGACCCTCTTGGTGCAGGATATAATGTCATTCAATCTCTTGTTGCATTTGCATCTGGTGGTTTTTGGGGTGTAGGATATGGTGCTTCAAAACAAAAACTTGCGTGGCTTCCTGAAGCACATACAGACTTCATATATGCTGTAATTGGAGAAGAACATGGGTTTATTGGGTGTCTATTGTTGATATGTTTATTCTGGACAATTCTGCAAAGAGGATTTTTAATCGCAACAAAATGCCAAGATATGTATGGGAAATTGCTTGCTCTCGGATTAACATTCTCAATATGTTTTCAAGGATTTTTAAATATGTGGGTTGCAAGTTCTTTCGTTCCTGCAACCGGTGTCCCGATGCCGTTTGTTAGTTATGGTGGATCTTCTGTTATGGTGTCATTAATGATGGTTGGAATTTTATTGAATATATCAAAAGATAATGTAAAAAGAATAAGGAAATATAATAATGTCAGAAGTATATAATCGGTCCTATTTTGTCACCGGTGGCGGGACAGGAGGACATATTTACCCGGCACTTGCTGTTGCTGATGAATTAAGTAAGGACGCAAAAGTCTATTATGTTGGAAATAAGCGTAATATGGAATTTGAACTGGCGACAAATAAGGGTTATAAATTTTTACATGTAAGCGTAAAAGGTATGCCAAGAAAATTGAGTCCGAAGTTTATTATTTGGGGAATTAAACTTGTTAGGGCTATTTTATATTCGATAAAATATATAAAAAAATACAAACCAAATGCAGTTTTTGCAACCGGTGGTTATGTTTCTGCTCCAATGATTTTTGCATGTATTATAACCAAAACACCATATATGATGCATGATTGTGATGCAATGCCGGGGCTTGTTTCAAGAAGGTTGTCTAAACGTGCAAAATTTGTTTCTTTAGCTTTTGAAAAGGCTAAAAAATATATTCCAAATAGAAATACTACCGTAACAGGAAATCCTATAAGAGAAGATTTTAAAACTCTTATGAGAGATGAAGCTCTGGCCAATTTAGGATTACAAGATAAAACAACACTTTGTGTTATGGGTGGTTCTCAAGGTGCAAAAACAATAAATAATACTGTTGCAGAATTGGTAAGAGAACTTTCTCAAGATAAAGACATACAAATAATTTTTCAAACAGGAAAGAAAAATTATGATGAAATTTGTGAAAAATTAAATATGTATTATCCTTTGTGGGAACAAGATAAAAAACTGCTTATTAAACCTTATTTTGATGATATGATTTCGGTTTTAAAATCAAGTGATATAGTAATTTCCAGAGCCGGCTCTTTGAGTTTATCAGAAATTTGTGCATCAAATTGTGCGCCGATTTTAGTTCCTTACCCTTATGCAGCTGCTAACCATCAGAGAATAAACGCAAAATATCTTCTTGATATGGGTGCTTGCATTTATATTGAGGACAAAGAACTTGAGCCAAATATTCTTAGAGAAACTCTCTTTACTTTGATAGATAAACCGATAAAAGTAAATTATTTAAAACAAAATTCTTCAAATTTGGCAAAATATGATGCAACACAAAAAATTGCAGAGTGTTTAAGAAGTTTGTAACGGAGAAAAAATGCAAGAAATAACTGTTGGAAAAAAATACAGACATTACAAAGGTAATTTATATGAAATTATTGCACTGGGGAAACACTCTGAAACAACAGAGGATGTTATAGTTTATAAATCATTAAAAACCGGCGATGTGTGGGTTCGGCCGTACAGAATGTGGAATGAAGTTATTGATGATAATGGTGCTTTAAGGTTTACATTGGTCACAGAATGATTACAAAAGAAGTTCGAGAATGGTTATTAAAAGTCGAAAGAGGACAGTATTCATACAATGATGCAATGTATGAATTTATGAGATTTTCCTCTTTTTTAACACGTGAAGAACTAAAGCAAATTAAAAACAAGCTTAAGGATGTTTACAAAATTTAATAATTGCTGTATTTGTAGCAATTTTGTAGTATTTTTTGACTTTACATGATTGTAGATGGTTTTTAAAATGTAGGGAATATTATGTCAATCAGTTATTCCAATAATCTAAATACCGTTCTGAATTCAAAAGCTAATATAGTTTTTGAAAAGAAAAAAGGCGTCGCAAGTACGCCCAAAGAAAGTTTGCAACAAAATATAGATAATAAAGTTGATACATTTGTGGATAAAGTTGATCAAGAGAGAAAGAAAAAATCTACAAGAACTGCTATTGCTGTAGGTGGCTCGGTAATTTTCGCAACAGCAATCATAGCATTATTAAACCCTGCAACATCAGCGAAAACCATTCAAAAATTAAAAGCATTACAAGCACAAACAAAAGCCGAACTTGAAAGTGGCAAGCTCAAAGGTACCAAGAAGTTTTACAAAAAAGTCAAAGCGATAGCCATGGGATTTTTGGCTAAAACCGGAGAAATTGCTAATAACTTTAATAATGGAAAAGATATATTATGGGAAAATTTGTGTTGCAGAGAAAAGAAATGTTTTGAAAAAATAAAATGTAAGCCATTAAGAAAATTTTTGCAAGGAATTGACCGTGGCATAACAAAACCTATGAAAAATTTGAATGATTGGCTTACGAAAAGCTTTGATAATATAAGTAAACACACGGTTAGGAAAAGATATGCCAAAGTGTATAAAAAAACAGAGATTTTAGATAGATTAATTGATGAATACAAAACTAAGCTTTCAAAAGAAGAATTAGCAAATCTTGAATCAAAGATTGCTGAACTCAAGGTTTCTAAGGGATATATAACTGAAGAACAGGTCGCAAATCGCTTAAAAAATATTGAGGAGCAGATGAAAGATTTGAGACCTCAAGTAATTGAAGATTATAAAGCTTATGGCAGAAAATTGTCATCAAGTAGTGGAGAATCAAAAAAATCGTTTGGACAATGGGTGAAAGATATGCACTTTTTCTCTGAGCGAAGATTGAGTGACAAAAAACAAATTTTAACAGAAAAAGGAAATGAATCTATACACAAACTTATTAATGATGACGCTGCTAATAAAGGTACTTATAATGAAATAATTGATATTTTGAACAAACATTTGTCAACAGAAGAAAGTCAAATCCTTAAAACTTCTTTAGAGAAAACACAAACGGCATTGAAAAAAGCCAATCTTTCTGAATGTGAAAAGTATTTTGATAAAAAACGTGATTTGACTTTAGGCAGCGCCCCAACAGATGTACTAACTGCTGGTATAGGTTTAGGACTTGCAGGAATTTCTGTCGGACGTGGTAAGGACAAAGATGAAAAAATACACAGAACAATATCTGTTGCAATACCGGCAGTTGCTGCAGTAGGAACGTCATTATATCTAACAGCGAACTTATTTACAGGATTTAAAAACATGTTAGCATCAGGTGGTATAGGTATTGTGATAAGTAAAATATTCAGTATTGTTGCAAATGCTATTACAGGAAAGCAAGACGAAATTATTGAAGATAATGTGGCTGAAAAGGAGATAAAGAATGTTTAAAACAATTTTTAAAATGGTTTTCGATTACATTTTTTTAAATGAAAAAAGTTATTGTTATATTGTAATAACAAGAGATGAATAACTAAAATAGTTTAATATCCGTTTTAAGTCAGAAGTGGGTAAATGTCATAATGGGTAAAACGAAGCAATCCATTTAGGTTTTAGCCATATCCGACTATGTGATTATTTTTTATTTACCCCACCCTTAATCGGACTTTATTTGGACATAAACATCCTCTCCGAGGGAGAGGATAGAATTTTACAAAACTTGTTTTGTACAAAATTCTTGGTGAGGGTTCTACGTTGATTGTTTTGTTATTTTACCAAACCCTCACCCTAACCCTCCCCCTTGGAGAGGGAATGAAATCTTCACAGATTTTGCGCTAATTTGAAATTAAAAAAGGTGCAAAATATTGCACCTTTTCCATATTTTGTCAGTCATTGTTGGGTTAAAACCCAACCTACGGTCTAACCATAGCCAAGTTTGCAAAATATGTTGAATTACCCGTATCTACAATCAGATATTGGGTACAACAAAACAAGTTTAAACCATATTCTTATACAGATACAGGATATATGTTATTTAGCAAACAACAAAAGGAAGATATTACAAATATTAAATAATAAGATGATATATAGGGTGTTGCAAGTGCTTGTATATAATTATAATCAAACCAACTGTTATTAATCACCCAATCGAGTGTTAATTTACAACTAAGGAACGGGGTCATACCCACCATCATTTAACGGATGACATCTGCATATACGTTTTATCCCTAGCCATCCTCCTTTTATGAGTCCATATTTTTCTATAGCTTGTTTTGCGTATTCTGAGCATGTCGGATAAAATCTGCATCTTGCAGGAGTATGTGCAGAAATTTTTTGATATATTTTAATTAAGAACAATACAAGTTTTTTTAGCATAGGTTTTTTACCTTAGTGAAAATTGTTCTATCAAATTCGTAGAAATCTTTAATTATAGCATCCAACCCATCAATATTTTGGTAAAATTCTAAAGGTTCAAGTGATGCAATTGCAATAATTTTACCGGCTTTCGCATTTTGTGCTGATTGAATTCCAGATATAGCATCTTCAACTACGACGCAATCATATGGTGATATATTTATGTTTTTTGCAGCAGCCAAATATATATCAGGAGATGGTTTGCCTGGGAGGGTTCCGTCTGAATATGCAATTTTATCTACTTCAAACCATTTATCCAAATGGAATTCTTCAATATAGAATTCAACATTATCCCATTCTGACATTGTAGCAATATTTCTGGGGATGTTTTTTTCTTTTAAATAATCTAAAAGCTCAATCGCCCCCGGAGCCAGTTTAAAGTGTTCCTTGTCTGCTTTTGCACGTTTTCTGTATACGGCTTCCTTTTCTTTTCCATACTTTTCAACCATCTCTTTTGTTGGCTTTTCACCTATAGCATATTCTATAATGTCTTCATTTGTATGACCGAACATTCTGTCACGCATTTCCTCATAAGTAAAAGGATATCCTCTTAAAATTGCAGAATATTCCTCCCAAGCATCATAGTGAAGCTGTGAGTCCCAAAATAGCGTTCCGTTAAAATCAAAAAGTATGCCTTTCATAAAATCCTTTCATCTATATAAACAAGAATACACTAAAAATAGTTGCCATTGTATAGCTAATTAAAATATGTTAGAATGCTTATATACGAGAGTTGATATGCAATTTAAGTTTGATATTAAAAATATTTTATATTTAAAAATGTTGTATAAGGATTCTAATGATAAACCTTCTACAACTAAGGCTGCGATTAAAAGCGTTTCTGAAAGCGAAATAGTAGCGTGTGCAAAATTTGAGGATGGTGTATTTGCTTATACTCCACAGGACGTTACTTTAAGTATAATTTGCAGTGATGGTTTATACAGAACGCAAACATTATTAAAATCAATTAAAAATGAAGATCCATATACATATTTGTATTTGGAAGTTCCAAATGGATTTGAGTATCAGCAAAATAGAGAATATTTCAGAATATGTGTTAATTTTGATTGCACATATACGTACAAAAAAGACGAACAGGAATATAAAATCCAAACTCAAACGTGCAATATATCTGCTAATGGTGTGACTATTATTTTACCCAAGTTTGAAGTTCCGGACGAGGATGCTGAATTAAGTGTTTCCGTGTATGGAATTGATCTTTTAATCGGAGTTCGCTATGTCAGGACAGAAGTCTTTGAAGATTGTTACAAAGTATCTTTTACGTATTCAGAAATTACGGAATCCGATAGAGATTTGATTGCGCAAGCATGCATAAAACAACAATTGGAGTTACGTCGCAAGCGTGCTGATTAAAACAAATTTGTCTTAATAAAACTTAACAAACTCCTTCTCTACTAGCAATTTTCGTGAAAAAAATGTTTTTCATGATATGTAGGTATGTAACCAATGGAGGTTGTAATATGTCAGTAAATGCAATTAATCCGATTCTTTTTAGAGGTAGTGGATCTGAAAGTACAGGTTCTCCTGCATTTCTTACAAATGCGCTAAATCTTCCTGAGCAAGAACCGGATACAATTGAAATTAGCAGCAAAAAGAATCCAAATTTTAAAGCTCATGAAGATGACAAAAAGGGCATGTCAGGGTTAGGAGTAATTGGGCTTACAACTCTTGGTGCAGCGGCCCTTATTGTGGGCTTGGGTTTTGCCGGTAAGGCAATGCATAATAATAAAATAACAAATGAAACTATTAAAAACTTTTTAGATAAAAAGTATCCTAAATTAGTAACAGATAAATGTTACGAATGGTGTGGTTGGACAAAAGAACAAGGCGTAAAAGGTAAAGTGTGGGTAACCGATACAGCTTTGCCGGCTATAAGGGATTTCTTTAAAGGTGACAAGAAGTAAGGTTAATCTTTTTGAATTCTAAACCAATTAACAAATTTGTTAAAGAGGGTGTCTTGTGGGATATCCTCTTTTTTTACTTCTTTATCAAAAAAGATACTATCTTCTGTGTTGTCATCAGTAGAATGTTCAAAGAGGTCTTCGTCTTCTTTATCTTTTTTCTTCTGTTTAAAGTACATTCCACCACCACCCATACCACTTGCATCTTTGTAAGCTGATTGAGCTTTAAATTGATTGATATTATTATTTCCAAAACCGTAAGACATATCTTTGCCTCAAGTTTTATACATTGCATGTATATTATAAACTATTTTTGAAAATTATCTACCCTTTAAATGGTTTACAAACAAAAAACTTGTCATTTCTGACAAGCATTGTCCAAATTTTCTCCCAAAAAATTTTTTAAAATCTCCTAATTTAAATTAATAATTGATTTGTGAATTTTATTGATTTGCGACTCTCCCCAAGTCTTGTAGCCATCACTCCTTTCATCTGTATGATTATAATAAACCTATAGATATTTCTATTCAAGTAAACATTTTTCTCAAAAAATTTACAATTGACCATGCCCCTGATAATTATTGGGAAAAATCCGAATTTACAAAAATTTACCATATTTTATGCTTAAAATTTAGTAATTTTGTATTGACAAATGACGTGTTTTTGAGTTCTTAAAACACAACAAAATATATATATTTTGTTGTGTTGAGTTTTAATTAATTTTATATTTTTTCTTTGGGCATTTCTTTCTCTTTTACTTTACGAACAAAAGAGAAAGAAGTGCCCCTAAAGAAAGAGAAAACCCCATTTGAGTTCATATCACCCTTCGGGTGAGTTGACCAAATGATAGTTGCAAACCGAAGGTTTGCACTCTTAGGCTCGCTAAAAAACGCTCGCCTTTAGCACCCCGAACGTCATTTAGTGAGGGTAAAAGTGCAAGCTTGCTTGCAACATCCATTCTGTCTTGCAACCGTAGGTTGCTCT
>JAKSUP010000209.1 GCA_024408905.1 bacterium | reverse complement strand
TCTCCCAAACGCCAACCTTCATTCCAAATTTTACGTTTAACTTCCTTAGAAGCAACCAATCCTTTTGATTCATCAGGCAAATCTATCCCCGTTAATTTTCCGAAACCATAAATACGGGCATACTTGGAAATAATATCAATACCAACACGATTTGCCAATTCATAGAAATAAACATTATCTGACATAGCCAACCCACGTATAAAATTTAGCCACCCTAATACTTCTCCCCCTGCGTTACGCATAGTTGGCACCAACGGATGAAATCCTCCGTCATAAATCAATTCATCTAATGTAACTTTTTTTTGCTCAAATGCCGCCGAACCAGTAACAATTTTAAATGTAGAACCCGGTGGATATTCTCCGGCTATTACCCTGTTTAATTGTGGCAAATTGGGGTCTGTGTTAATTGTATTCCATTGTTTTTCTGTCATCCCTTCAACAAAAAAATTAGGATTATAATCAGGGACACTCAACAACGCCCTTATTGCACCAGAACGTGGGTCTAACGCCACAACAGCTGCCGCATAAGCATTTGGCGCTTTCTTTGTACGACGTAAATTTTCTAAATGGCGTTTTGTAAAATTCTCAAGTTTTTTTTGCATTTCATAATCAATTGTTAAATGCAAACTTTTACCAGGTTCCGGTCTGACATTATCATAATTTCTTACAACAGAACCTGTTACATCAACTTCTTCTAAAGTATATCCATCGACACCTCTCAAAACCTTGTCATAATATTTTTCTAAGCCACTTTTACCGACAATACTGCCGACAGTAACATCACTATATAATTTATTTTCAATTTCATACTCGCTAACTTCACCAACATATCCAATTGTATGTACACCAAAATTATTATAAATATATTTTCTTTCAGGATACACCATCAGTAAAACATTACTCAAATTTTTTCTTTCTTCTTCAAACTTTGTCAACATCTGTGGAGTTATATGTGTTCTTAAAATAATTGGCTCATAACTATCTTTATTCTGCTGAATCCTTGCCTTTATCATCTCTACCGACAAGCCAACAACTCTGCTTAACCTTTCTAACAAGTCGTCAGAATAACTTTTTCGTCTTTGTAATGCTATTGCATAACCCGGATAATTATTAACTAATTCCCTCCCCTTCGAATCATAAATCATTCCTCTTGCGGCAAAAATTTTAGTCTGTCTTAACCGGTTTTCATCAGATTGTGACAAATAATAATTCCCATGTATCAATTGCATATATATAACCTTTGCAAACAATATACAAAAAAATACACCGCAAATAAAAGAAAAAACTCGCAATCTTTTTATAACTTTTTCCCGTATAAAAATCATTGTTATATATTTTCATCCTTACTATTCATATTATCTGAATATTCCCGTTTATATCTTAACCCATCTTGTGATTTTCTATATTCCTGACGTAATTTATTTCTTTCATCTTTAGCCACCGCTTCATAAATAGTTTCACCATCAGTTACCCACTGTGTAATTTTCTTTACCGCCCAAAACACAGGAATACCCAAAAGCATATTCATAATAATGTATCCCACGCTATCCCATAAATAGTTTGGCAAAAATTGAAAAGAAGATATTCCCGATAAGCATAAAGGTATTGCTGATACTTTTACTAACATACTCAATACTCCAATTACAGGAATATGTGCCACATATTCATCACTAAACACTCTTTCTTTTATCACACCCATTCCATACCCGACTAAACTACGTGTAAACATATGAAATCCCCAAAATCCGGGAATCATTGCATCTTGCAAAAAGCCAACAAAAAAACCAGCTAAAAAGCCAGCAATTTCACCATACATCAAAGAGAAAAAATATATTAACGGCAACAGAACATCAAATGAAGGCCATTGTGGCCAAATTAACCATAATGAACCTTGCATTAGAAAAAATACAATAAAAACTGCTATCCATATAAGTTTTCTCATAACTTCTTCCCTGTTTCATATGTATCCAAATTCACCTTGTCCACAAAATCAGTAATCACAAATACATATTCTACTCTGTCTAAATCTACATACGGATCTATATTTGCTTCTTTTACCAACCCGGCAGCATCCATTTGCACTGACAAAACCTTCCCCACATAAATATTTTTAGGATGTTTTCCGCTATACCCGTTTGTAACTATAATATCATCATTTTTTATATCCGCTTCTCTGGCAACATGTTCCATCAACAGCGTGTTGTTTGTTTCATGTATCCCATGTATAACTCCAGATGTTTTGATATCTGTCCGAAGAACTTTAACACCAATCCTGCATTCAGGATTAGAAATCAAAATTACTCTTGCATAATTGTCATAAATATCATTCACCAACCCAACAATACCATCTTCAGTAACAACCAACATATCCTTTTCAATTTTATCTGTTTTACCGACATTTATATAAACCGCATCCCGTAAATCTCCAAAATTACCGGCTATTACTTTTGCTGCCAGCAATTTTTGTCCTTTATGCGATTTTTTATATTCCAATAAATTTCGTAAAGCTTTATTTTCCGAACGCAGCAGAACTAAATCTACATTATCTTCCCGTAATTTTCTGTTTTCCTGTTCTAAAAATTCATTTCTATTTCTCAAGAACAATAGTGCCCGGCCAAAATCACGTATGCTGTCACCACCATGTAAAACGGTATTAATGCCTTCTTCTATTGGTAAAACCACTGCTGCCACAGTTTGATTAACTAACGGGAAACGACGTCCTCCTGCTATTGCCAATATCAATATTGCTGATAAGGTAACAGCCACTAATATTAACGTCATAAATCTTTTATTCATAATTATCAGCTTTCTATCAAAAAGCCTTTCCTATATGCATCGATATTTTCTACTACCACACCAGTACCAAGCGCAACGCAGCTCAATGCATCTTCTGACACGAATACGGGTATCTTTGTCTCTGAGGAAATAAACCTGTCCAAATTGCGCAACAATGATGTACCGCCTGTCATAATAATGCCGTTTGACATTATGTCAGCAGCCAATTCCGGTGGTGTTTTTTCCAATGTACTTATCACTGCATTCACTATTACACGTACAGGTTCATCAATTGCTTCGCAAACATCATTTGACGTTACCACTGAATTTTTTGGTAATCGCGTACGTAAATCCCGCGCGCATATTTGCATTTTTAACGGATTGTCACTATACATTGCATCACCAACTTCTATTTTGATTTCTTCTGCAGTGCGTTCACCGATTAACAAATCATATTTTTTTCTTATAAATAGTTGTATCGCTTTATCTAATG
>JAKSUP010000208.1 GCA_024408905.1 bacterium | reverse complement strand
TTTATATCTGTACTGTCAGAAAGGGTATCAGAGTCAAGTGGTTGCCAATTATTTAAAAAATAATGGCTATAAGTTTGTCTACTATTTTGGAATACAATAAAATAGTATAGTCTTGGAGGGAACGACCATGGAGAAATTGAAAATTTTGGTTGTTGATGATGAAAGCAGAATGCGAAAATTAGTTGCTGATTTTTTGGAGAAAAATAATTTTGATGTGGTTCAGGCCGGGGACGGTGAAGAGGCGTTGGAGTATTTTTATCATGATAAAGATATTGCATTGATTATTTTAGATGTTATGATGCCCAAATTAGATGGCTGGCAGGTTTGCAGAGAAATTAGATCCTTGTCAAAAGTACCGATTATTATGCTTACTGCAAAATCAGACGAACGTGATGAACTTTTAGGATTTCAATTAGGTGTTGATGAATATGTGACAAAGCCATTCAGTCCTAAGGTATTGGTTGCGCGAGTGGATGCAATTTTAAGAAGAACAAATCAGATTGTAGAGGGGGAAGTTCTTGCCGATGGAGGTATAACAATAGATAAAGCAGCTCACAGAGTGACTATTGACTGCAAGGAAATTGAACTAAGTTACAAAGAATTTGAACTTCTCGCTTATTTTATGGAAAATAAAGGAATTGCTCTTTCCAGGGAAAAAATATTGAATTCAGTTTGGAATTATGATTATTTTGGCGATGCCAGAACAATAGATACCCATGTTAAAAAATTGCGTAGTAAAATGGGAAATAAAGGTGATTTGATTAAAACCGTTTGGGGAATGGGATATAAGTTCGAGGCATAAGTATGAGAATATCAATTAGGAAACAATTTGCATTTATTTTTATAATACTTATTGTGGGTGTTATGATTTTTTGCTGGCTCATTAATTCATTGTTCTTAGAAGATTATTATTTATCTGAAAAAAAGCAGATTATATATGATTCCTATGAAGAAATAAAAATTGCTGCAAGAAAGGGCGGATATTATGACGCAGATTTTAATCATAAATTGACCGATATCTGTAATACTTATAATATAACTATATGTGTTACGGATATGAATTCAAATGTTGGATATGGTTCAATTAATGGTGGAGAAAGATTATATTATCAATTAATGGGCTATGTGTTTGACAGATGGCCGGAGAATTATTCTATAGAAGAAAATAATAATGATTATAAATTGCTGAGAATTGTGGAAGATGGTAATGAGTTTTTGGAAATGTTTGGCAGATTTGATTCCGGTATTTCATTTATTATAAGAACTCCGTGTCAAAGTGTACATGAAAGTGCTCGAATAGCAACCCGTTTTCTGTACTATGTATGCTTGGCGGCGGCAGTTATAGGAGGCATAATCATTTGGTTTGTTGCCGGAAAAATTACTAAGCCTATTCGAAAATTAAATGAGATTTCTGAGAAAATGGTTGGCTTGGATTTTAATATTAAATACGAAGAGAACGCCCATAATGAAATCGATTTATTGGGTGATAATATTAATACTTTATCTGCTTCTTTGGAAAAATCTATTTCAGAACTTAAAACAGCAAATAATGAGTTGCAGAGAGATATAGAAAAAAAAGAACGTATTGATGAAATGAGAAAGGAATTTTTATCAAATGTATCGCATGAATTAAAAACTCCATTAGCCTTAATTATGGGATATACCGAAGGCTTGATGGAAGGAATCACCGATGATGAGAGCAGAGATTTTTATTGTGAAGTCATTATGGATGAATCCAAAAAAATGGATCAAATGGTAAAAAAACTTTTAAACTTAACACAGTTGGAATTTGGATATGACAAAGTGAATATGGTTCGCTTTGATATTGTTGATTTGATAAAAAATTATTTACAATCTGCAGAAATATTATACAAGCAAAATGATATTCAAGTGAGAATGGATAATTATGATGCAGTATATGTTTGGGCAGATGAATTTAAGACAGAGGAAGTTTTATCCAATTATTTTTCGAATGCCATAAACCACTGTGCAGGAGAAAGATATATAGAAATCAGTTTAGAAAAAAAGGAAACTAAAATAAGAATAAGTGTCTTTAACACAGGCGAGAATATACCGATGGATTCTATTCAAAGAATTTGGGAAAAATTTTATAAGGTGGATAAAGCCAGAACCCGAGAATATGGTGGGAGCGGTGTAGGATTATCTATTGTAAAGGCAATTATGGAATCCATGAATCAAGAATATGGTGTTGAGAATTATGCTAACGGAGTTATGTTTTGGTTTGAACTGGAATTGGCATAATTAACAAAATGTAGGATTGGAATAATATGACGGAAAATACAGAAATTGAATTGGAAAATGTAATTATTGTAGGTGTGGATTGCGGGGAGGTAGATGATTTTAATCATTCCATGAATGAATTGAAAGCATTGGCTGAAGCTTGTAATAAAAATGTGGTAGGTTGTATTACTCAAAAAATGGAAGGCGTGAACAAAGCCTTTTATATTGGGAGTGGTAAAGTGGAGGAAGTAAAAGAAATGGCACAACACTTTGGCGCCGGTGAAATAATTTTTGATAATACCTTAACCCCTTCCCAAATCAGAAACCTTGGAAGAGAGATAGAATTACCCATTTTGGATCGCAATAATTTGATTTTGGATATTTTTGCAATCCGTGCCAAAACCAAAGAAGCAAAATTGCAGGTTGAAACGGCAAGGTTACAATATATGTTACCTCGATTGGTTGGTATGCATGAAGCACTTAGCAGACAGGGTGGCGCCAGCGGCAGTATGAGTAATAAGGGTACCGGCGAAAAGAAGCTGGAGCTTGACAGAAGAAAGATTGAACATAGAATCAGTGAACTTGGGAAGGAATTAAATGAAATTGCCGGAAATCGTATGACTCAAAGAAAAAGAAGAAGTGAATCGGCTATCCCTCAAGTGTCTTTGGTTGGTTATACAAACGCGGGGAAATCAACTATTATGAATAGATTGATTGAAAAGTATGGTAGTGCAGAAAATAAAATGGTATTTGAAAAAGATATGCTTTTTGCAACTTTGGAAACCAGTGTAAGACATATTGAGACAGGTGATCATAAATCCTTTTTTCTGGCAGATACAGTTGGATTTATTCATAGGCTTCCGCATGGATTAGTTAAGGCATTTCAATCTACATTAGAGGAAGTAAAGTATGCAGATTTGTTAATTCAGGTTGTAGACTATTCTGATGATAACTATAAACAACATATGGAGGTTACTGCAGAAACCTTAAAGGAGTTGGGAGCAGGAGACATTCCACAAATTATTGTTTATAATAAGTCAGATAAG
>JAKSUP010000207.1 GCA_024408905.1 bacterium | reverse complement strand
AAAGCTACAGCAAAAAAACAATTATTAAGGCATTAAAAGAAAAGGAAACTCCATTAAGAAAATATCTTAAAAATGTTGTTAATACGAAAGAATTTGAAAAAGATATGGGAGATTGTTTTATAAGTTTTAATCGTCAAAGATTTTTTGGAGAATACGGAATATTTCATATAATAATGTTTGAATTTCCTAAAAAACACGAACAGGCAAGAAAATACATGCTTGATTTTTATGAAAATGGGGATTGGGAAAAATTAAAAAAAGAAGAATTTGAATCCTTTAATGATTTAGCAAATAAAACAACCTATCACGCAGGATTTAATGATATAGAGGAATTAGAACAAGACGGAGCAGAAAAACTTGCTGAGTATATAACAGGAAAAGAAATCGTTAAAGATTTAGAAGAGCATATCAAAGAATTGCAAAATAAGTAGTCTTGGTAGCAAATTTTATTTTTACGGGTTTTATAATACGATATAGCATGCGAAAGCAAGTAGGGTGGGCAGAAGTGAAACAATGCCCACGCTGATAATTCAAGGACTTTTGCCAGACTATATAAACCTCAATATTTTAGTGCAATTTAGTGCAAAAATGTGCAAGAAAAGTGTATTTTGTGCAAGTTTATACTTACTAATTATCACATAGTCGGATACGGCTCAAACTCAAATGGATTGCTTCGTTTCTCTCGCAATAACAGAAAAAATTTCCGACTTAATATATATAAAAATATATAATATACAAAAAAGTCCTCGACAGAGGACTTCAATTGGCGGCGGTAAGGGGAATTGAACCCCTGTTTGGAGAATGAGAATCTCCCGTCCTAACCACTAGACGATACCGCTACGTGGTTACCAATCTATTATATATCAAATATAAAATTTATCACAATAACTTCGTGCTATTATATTTTTATGAAAGAACAATTTTCCAGAACTGAAATGCTGATAGGTGAAGATGCAATAAATATGCTATCTCAAAAACGTGTTGCAGTTTTTGGAATTGGCGGCGTCGGAGGATATGTTGTCGAAGCTCTTGCAAGAACCGGCATTGGTGCAATCGATTTAATCGATAATGACGTCGTTAGTCTATCCAATATTAACCGTCAAATCATTGCAACGCACAGTACGGTTGGAAAATTAAAAACAGAAGTTGCGAAAGAAAGAGCTTTAGATATAAATCCGAATATTAAAATACAAACTTTTAATATGTTTTTTACCCCAGAAACTTCTAATGAAATAGATTTTACTCAATACGACTATGTGGTTGATGCAATTGATACTGTTTCCGGCAAAATTGAACTTGTTATGAAGTGTAACGAGTTAAATATTCCGATTATATCATCAATGGGTGCAGGGAATAAGCTCGATCCTACATTGTTCGAAGTTTCTGATATTTATAAAACTTCGGTTTGCCCTTTGGCTAAAGCTATGAGGACTGAACTTAAAAAACGTGGTATAAAAAATTTAAAAGTAGTTTATTCCAAAGAAATGCCTGTAAAACAACCACAAGATGGCAAACGTGTTCCTGCAAGTATAGCTTTTGTTCCGTCAGTTGTCGGTTTAATTATTTCTTCGGTTGTTATAAAAGATTTAATAAAATAAGGAGTTTATAATGAAGAATTTGAATTTTAATGTTGATAAAGAAAAATGCATTCATTGTGGTTTGTGTGAAAAAGATTGTATAGGACATGTTTTTGGGTTTGATAAAGACGGTTTTCCTGTTGTTAAAAATGAAAACGCATGTATATCTTGCCAGCATTGTTTATCTATATGTCCAACAGGTGCAATATCAGTTTTTGATAAAAATCCTGATGAATCTGATAAAATTTATTCTCAAAATCCTGATATGATATTGAATTTAATTAAATCAAGAAGAAGTCAAAGGCTTTATAAAAATGAAAATGTCTCAGAAGAAAAAATACAAAAATTAAAAGAGATGCTTAAGTGGATTCCGACAGGATGTAATTACCACAAATTGCATTTTTCGTTTATAGATGATTTAGAAGTTATGAATGAATTTAGAGAACATGTAAATAACAAAATAGTTTCTGCTTTAACCGAAAAGCATGTAAAAGCTGTTGTTGAGAAATTTTCCCCTTTTGCAAATGCTTTTATAAATGGTGAGGATATTGTTTTTAGAGGCGCACCACATTTGTTAGTGGTGGCAAACCCTGTAAAAGCACCTTGCGCAAAAGAAGACGTTATTATTGCATTAAGTTATTTTGAACTATATGCAAATAGTTTAGGGCTCGGCACTTGCTGGTGTGGTTTTGGTGAAATAGCGATGAAACTTTTCCCTGAATTGAGCGAATATTTAGAAATCCCTGAAGGTTATCAAGCAGGTTACGTGATGTTATTTGGCGAAAAAGATGTTAATTATACAAGAACAACACAGCCTTCTGAAGTCAGTATTGTGAGTGCTAAAAAGAAAGGTTTTGAAAAAGTAAGTTTTTTGCAAAAAGCAAAACGCTATTTTTGGAATTCTATCAGGTAAACACAATTGTTATTTTACATAAAATTCAGCGTCAGCAGTCGCATTAATTTTGATTTTTCCTGCTTCAATAGGAGTAGAAGTGCTTTCAACTGAATCTGCCATTGAGTTCATAACACCTTTTGCTGCATATAATCTTGTATTATTTGAAGTTTGTTGGTAAGAACTAACTCTTATTGTTTTTACGCCTAAAATTTCTTCTCCGAGAGAATTTGCGATATCCTGTGCCTGAGATTTTGCTCTTTTGACGACTATTGCAGTCAGTTCTTGTCTGTATTTATCTTCATTATCAGCCATAAATGAAATGTCCGTAACTCTTGTCACATTATTTTTTATCGCTGTATCAATTAGGTTTGAAACGCTGTCTGTTTTGTATGTTTTTACATATAGAGTGTTTGTAGCTGTATAATTTTTAAGAGTTGAAACTCCGTTTTTGTATGTATAATTTGGTCTTAAATTGAAGTTCTTTGTTTGTACCATAGCTCTAGTGTCAGACGCTAGTTCTTGCTTTAGAGCATCAATAACTTTAGTTGAAATTTGATTATTCATTTCGGATGCTTTTTTTGAATCATTATCTGTGGTTTCGATTGCAAAAGTTATATTTGCGACATTTGGTTCAATCTCTTTTGACTCGGAAACACTAACAGAAATGTAGCCCTTATCAACACTTTGCGCGCTTGCATTTGCGACAGGTATAAATAAGACTAACCCTAATATAACAATTAACAATTTTTTCATAATACAACTCCTTATCTTGTTTGAATATTATCAGATGAATTCGTGGAAAAATCAAGTATTCTTAAGTTTTTATATTTTTT
>JAKSUP010000206.1 GCA_024408905.1 bacterium | reverse complement strand
CTACAAGCTTTTAAAATTTGGGCAGGGGTGGATTGTCTTGGTCGTTCGCATTAAACGTGTCTACGTGTTTTGACTGCGTGATTTATCACTTGTCAAAAACACTTCGCACTCTGCTCACTCCCGCTCGAACCAGACAAGGCTTCGCCTTGTGGTGGTTCTCATCCACAAAAAAAGCGATCTTTCGACCGCTTTTGAAATATTTGGGCAGGGGTGGATTCGAACCACCGTACTCTCACGAGAACAGATTTACAGTCTGTCGCCTTTAGCCACTCGGCCACCTACCCTTATAATTTGCCCTTGACGAGACTTGAACTCGTGACCTCTCCCTTACCAAGGGAGTGCTCTACCTCTGAGCCACAAGGGCTTATCCCATCTTAGGAGTATTCAATTATCAAATAAAAAGCCGGCAATAGGAATCGAACCTACAACCTACGGTTTACAAAACCGTTGCTCTACCGTTGAGCTATGCCGGCAACAAAATTTATATTATAAGAAACATACTCTGTTGTCAATAAGATTTGCTTAACCTAACCTCATTTGTTTGTACTATTTTCTATTTCAATTGCCGGTTAAGACTACCTCTACATTTACCCCTTTACCCCTTTATCCCTTTACCCCTCGAGCAAAAAAGTTACAGGGCCGTCATTCAATAAATTCACTTCCATCATAGCTCCAAATTTACCGGTTTGAGTTTTTATACCAAAAGCAGCAACGTCTTTGATAAATTTTTCATAATATTCATTTGCGATATCAGGATGAGCAGATTTATCAAAACTCGGTCTTGTACCTTTTTTGCAATCACCACAAAGTGTAAACTGCGACACAATAAGCATTTCTCCCGATACATCTAACAAAGACTTATTCATTTTGTCATTCTCGTCTTGGAAAATTCTTAGACTAACAACTTTTTTCGCCAATTTTTCAACTACTTCTTCCGTATCGCCTTTTTCTATTCCTACAAATGCCAGTATTCCATGCCCGATTTTCCCAATAATTTCGTCATCTACTGTAACAGATGCATGTTTAACCCTTTGTATTAATACCTTCATCCTATTTTCTCCAAAACATTGTTAATCAATCCTTCAATCTCGTTTATCCTGTTTTGCCCGTTTTGGTAATAAAGAGAAATTTTTTCACACATATTTGTGATCGTATCCACAGTAAACTCTTTCATCATTTTCATTTCGTAATCCAAATCGATTTTATCTGATGCCGTTATAAAATCATATAATTTAGATTTCTCTGCAAAATCAACAGACAAAGAAATATAATTCAACGATAATGCTTTTAGACTTTTTAGGACTTCATTTGTCGGACTCTTGTATCTTTGTATATCATTTTTTAATGATTTTGCAAGCCCTTTTCCTCTTTTAATTATGGAGTTTGCTTCTTTTAATTCGTTTAATTTTCCTCGCAAATTATTAATAATTTGTTCTTTGTTATATTCAAAATCAGAATTTAATGCTAAATCTCCGACAGAAGATGAATCAATTAAAGCATCTTCAAGTGGCATATTTTCAAATCCGTCAATTTGAGCGCCGACTAATGAAGTATTAATATATTTCCTATCATTGAATTTTTCAACAAATTCACTTAAAGGTTTTACAAAAGCTGCATAAACAGATTCTGTAGGTATCATTTCTCCACTAATACCTTTTACATAATATAAAGAATTATTCAAATTTCCTAATCTTCTTATTGCAGCTGCTTCACGCTCTTCTAAAGTTCCATAATTACTCAAAGCTTCTGCAAATTTTTCAAAATCCTTGGCAACAATTTCCCATTTTTTTAATTCGGAATTATATTGGCAAACCAAATCTTTATACGCTGAATCCTTACTGTAGCATTGCCCTTCAACATAAGCCAAGTCTTGACCGACAAGAATTATTTTGTCACAGCCTAGAACTCTTGCAGAATTTAGTGCCGTATAAGAAACTGTTCCTTTTGACCAATATTCTTCAATATTTTCTCCACAAATTTCTGCCCAAAGGTGGTTAATTGGTGCATTTGCTGCTATATGAGAAAATATTTGTTTGAATTTTCCGTTCCTTAAATTTGGATGCGAATAAGGTTCTGTAATAAAATTAACATTTGATAAATCAATTCCTTCGAACTGTTTTGTGCTGTCAAATGTTTCAATAATACACAAAAAATCCGGTTTGATATCGTTCTTTATAAGAGTTTTTAAAGCTGTGCCAACTGTAAAAATAACTACATTATCTCTATATTTTTTTATTGTTTCGATATTTCTGTCTAAAGTCGGACCTGCAGAAATAACAAGCGCCGTTTTCCCTTTATAGCTATCTTTATAATGCACTAAAGGTTTTTCATTTAATATGCATGGTATATTTTGAATAAGCATCTTTAATGAAGGATAAAATTTTTCTTTTGTGTATTTTAAGTCCAAATTAAAAGAGCCGACAAGATTTTGCAAATTAAGTACAAGCTCTTGAAATTTTTCAGGGTCGCTTTGATTTTGAGATGGTATAGAAAGCATTTGAGGAACATTTTTTATTTCTTTATGTTTATAAATATATTCTGAAACCTCATCATAATTATCCGTGATATATATATTCGGTTTCATAATATCTTTAGAAAAATCAACAAGCGAAAATGCTATTTGTAAAATTGTTAAATCGGGTTCATAAAGAATCACAACTCCTTGAGAATGAAGGCTTGCCACTTGAAATAAATACCCCAATCCTAATCCATATACCAAATGAATAGAAACAGGTTCATTTGTCGCAAGAGAAAATATCTCATTTGCTTCACCTAAAGGGTTAATAGGGTTATGAACATGCTTCCCTTTGTACAAAAGGTTATACGCACCGTTTTCATTAACAAGTTGTGGAATTTCCTTCGGAATGTTTGATTGAATTCTTTTAGAAAGACCTGCATTTTTTGTTTCTAACGCAAGTATGTTATTTAAAAATATATTGCTCACTTCTCCATCCTGCTTTTTAAATTTTCTACAAGTTTAATTTTAGCATATTTTTTTACAAAGTTGAAAAATATAACTCATGTACATTTTGATGTATTAGTTTTTAATTAATTTTATATCTTTTTCTTGGGCATTTCTTTCTCTTTACTGTGCAACAAAGAGAAAGAAATGCCCCAAAAGAAAGAGAAACCCAAGCTGATATCACATCACCCTTCGGGTGAGTTGACCAAATGATAGTTGTGGACCGAAGGTCCACACTCTTAGGCTCGCTAAATGACGCTCGCCAATACACAACTAAACCGACCGTAATGGAGTGAGCCGAGAATATCTGTGAAACATCTTCAAAGACAAGCACTGTCTGAGGGGTATTTATACCCCGAGTTTGCTTGTCTCGGGT
>JAKSUP010000205.1 GCA_024408905.1 bacterium | reverse complement strand
ACAAATAAAATGTTTTAAATATTCAGGGAATAGAGAAGAATACGATGATATCGACATAAACGATTTTTTGACATATTTTGATAGTTTAGAAGATTTAACAATGAATAAGATTAAAAACAGAACTATAAGAGCAATTTCGGCAGAGAATGAAGGTATTGATTTGTACAACTGGTCCGCACAAAAATGTTTAATTGCCGAAATTGAATATGAAAATAGGTCTTATTGTTTAAATAATAGCAAATGGTATCAAATAGATCGTTCATTTGAAACAAAAATAAAAGATGAATATTTAACAATTCCTATTTATGAGACAGAATTGCCAAATTATAAATCTAATGGTCGTGAACCATATACTGAGCATGAATACAATGAAGACCTTGCACAAGATATAGATGCCGCCTTAATCCACAAAGTAGGAGAAATCCCTTTTGGTGGAGGAAGAGGTAATAAAATAGAAGTTTGCGATATACAAACACGAGATAAAGAGTTAATACATATTAAAAAATCTGGTGGCTCTTCACTATTAAGTCATTTATTTAATCAAGCTGCAGTTTCGGGAGAAGCGTTGTTGGATGCAGAATTTAGGGCTAAATATAATAGAAGACTACAAGAAGAAGGTTTTGATTCATATATAGACAATGACTTTAGATCAAACAATTACACAGTGGTTTTAGGAATTATTAGCAAAGGTAATGAACAAAGACCACAAATCCCATTCTTCAGCAAAGTGGCTATTCGATACGCAACAAAAACTTTATTTAATTTAGGTTATAATGTTGCAATTAGAAATATTCATAGTGAAGAATGAAATTAAAATGAACATTTTGGATAAACTGGCAAAATCAAAATTCAGGAACAGATTTAAACTCCGAGCAAAAGAACTTGAATATATCAAGGATAAAGGACTTGATAAGATTCACTCTCATGCCTGCGATTTTATAAGGGATAGGGTTGCTCAGGTAGAACCTGCAAATGACGGTAAACAAACCCCAATGCGAGGCCACCCTGTTTTTATCGCCCAACACGCCACCGCTACTTGCTGCCGTGGCTGCATAGAAAAATGGCATCATTTCCCAAAGAGTGTAGAACTAACCCAAGAACAGCAAGAATATTTAGTTTCAATAATTATGGAGTGGATAAACCGACAAATTAATTCAAACTCTGTTTTATAACCGTTTAAAATATGTTCAAATCCATGTTTATGATAGTAATGATTTAGCCTTGAAATCTTCGGAGAAAAGAGTTATAATATCCGTATAATACTCGGAGAATAATATGCAATATATCTATCAAAATCCTGATTGGCACAAGTTTACATGGTGCGTAGAAAAAGTACAAAATTTGTTATTAGAAATTAAGAAGTCTCAAGGCTATTTACTTGGGAAAATGGATGCGTTAGGTTTTGAAATTAAAAATAATGCTACCTTGCAAATTTTGACAGAAAATATTATCAAATCTTCCGAAATCGAGGGAGAAATTTTGGACAAAACATCTGTTCGTTCATCTATTGCAAGAAGGCTTGGAATTGATATCGGCGGAGAAGTTTATTCATCAAGAAACATTGACGGTATTGTTGAAATGATGCTTGATGCAACTCAAAATTTCAACGAAAAAATTTCTAAAGATAGGTTGGTTGGTTGGCACGCTGCATTATTTCCAACAGGTTATAGCGGTATTTATAAAATTACAGTCGGGAATTACAGAAATGACGAATTTGGACCAATGAGAGTTGTTTCCGGATATGAAGGTAAAGAAAAAGTCCACTATGAAGCACCCGAAGCAAGTGTTTTAGACAAAGAAATGAATGATTTGATTGAATACATCAATAATGCTGATGACGTTGACTTGTTGATAAAAGCCGGAATTGTTCACTTATGGTTTGTAATACTTCACCCGTTTGATGATGGAAATGGTCGTATTGCAAGGGCTTTAACAGATATGTTGCTTGCAAGAAGTGATGAAAACAAATTTAGGTTTTATTCTATGTCAAGTCAAATTCAAAAAAACAGA
Organism: bacterium; assembly: GCA_024408905.1. Lineage (GTDB taxonomy): Bacteria > Cyanobacteriota > Vampirovibrionia > Gastranaerophilales > Gastranaerophilaceae > CAG-196. Next base: position 1,332 of record JAKSUP010000205.1, on the reverse strand, counting down.
AAAAGTTATTATGATGTTTTGGAGCAAACCCAAAAAGGTTCAATGGATATTACAAATTGGCTTGTTTGGTTTTTAGAAAATTTATTAAATGCGATTAAATCAAGCGACGAGATTTTAAAAGATGTCTTGAAGCGTGCAGAATTTTGGAATAAAAATTCGCAAGTAATTTTTAACGAAAGACAAAAGAAAGTCTTGAACAGATTTATGGATGATTTCAAGGGTAATCTTACGACTACAAAATGGGCAAAGATGTGCAACTGTTCTCAAGACACCGCAACGATTGATATTAAAGATTTGATTAGTAAAAAAATATTGAAAAAAGTCGGTGACGGCAGAAATACGCATTATGTCATAAAATAAAATGCTCGATATTGGCTTCACCTATTATAAAATCGACTTATAGAAGGATTGTGAGGGAATTATGAAAAGGGTTTTAAACGTGGTTTAAAGTCTTTCAATATACCAATTTGAATTTCCAAAATGGTTGAAATTCCATTGTAAGTCAAAATAAAAATCGGATTCAAAGTTATCATTTGCCTTAAAATAGGGTTTATTATTTTGGGTTTTGACGTAGCTCTCAAGTGTAGCTTGTATTTCTTTTGCAAATCGAGTTTTAAACTCTGTATAGGATAATTGTACTCGTTCGTGTGTTAGTTTATTTTTCAAAATCATCTTCAAACCCTCTAATATTATCAAGTTCTATATTGTAGCGTTTGCCGATTTTATCAACACAAGTTGCAAAATCAACCGCTTTATCGGCAAACTTGTTTTCCCATAAACAAATCAGCAAACCGATTTCTTGTGTTTTTAAATTCAAAATCTTTGTTCCATATAGCTTGTAATCTTTTTCAACCATAATATGCTCCTTAAAATTTTACTTGTGAATCGTCACTAAATTTGATGTTTTCAATCCATAAGTCACCACTTGATAAATCATTAGTATATTTTATTTCTTTAAAGCCTTTTTCATCAGTGTATTTAATAATTCCACAGCCGGATAAACCTATACCGTATTTTTTAGAAATTTGTTCAAGCTCTTTAATAAACATTTCATAATTTAATTCTTCTTTTGTCATTATGTATTCCTTTCGTTTACAATGACATTCATCACTCTTTCAACCCAAATAGTAAAGTACATTTCAGTAATTTTGAAACAATTGGAGTAAGATTATTCAATTCTTCAATCTCCGGCTGATTTACACAAAAATAATCAATAACAACCGAAGTGTTATAAATATTTTCAACTCGCTGATTTAATTGTTTAAATTCTTTTTGAGTAATGTTATATCCACTAACTTCTTGCATACGCACCTCCTTTGTTTGGGTGTCGTA
>JAKSUP010000204.1 GCA_024408905.1 bacterium | reverse complement strand
TCCAAATTAAGAATGAACCAATACCAATAACTAAAATGTTTGAAGCGTGAACTGTAGTGTTGATTAATGGGTTGTTCATTGCAATGATTTTTTCAGCTTTGACAAAGTCAACTGTCATAGAATTTGAAGCATCATTGAATTTTTGTTTTTCAAAATCTTCACGAACATATGATTTAACGACACGAATTCCTGAGACGTTTTCTTGAACGGACTCATTGAGTTTATCGTAGCGTTTGAAGACTCTCATGAATATTTTCATGGCTTTCTTACCAATGATAAGAAGTCCAATTGCAACAACAGGAACTAATACAACAAAGATTAAAGCCATAATTCCGCCAGCCAAGAATGCCATGACAGCAGAGAAAATCATCATAAGCGGTGCGCGAACGACAATACGTATGCACATTTGGAATGACATTTGAACTTGGTTCACGTCTGTTGTAAGTCTTGTGACAAGTGATGATGATGAGAATTTATCAATATTTGCAAATGAGAAATTTTGAATCTTCTTATATAAGTCACTACGTAAATTTGCACCCATACCAACAGAGGCTTTTGCGGCATATTTGCCGCCCCAAATACCGCAAAGAAGTGATACAAGGGCCATACCTACTAATGTAAGGATTAAGGCAAGGATTGAAACGTTCCAATTTATTCCTAGGTTAGCGTTTGTGTATGGGATTGGTTTAATAATGTCAGAAAATTGTGTTAATAGAACGCCTGTTGGATGAAGATTTGGATTAACTGCATCACTAACAGAGTCAATTAACATAGACATTGTGAATGGCATCAAACATTCAAGGAGTGCTTCTCCAATCATAAAAAGAGGAGTAATAAGAGCATACTTCTTGTATTGTCTGACAGATTTTAATATCAACTTAATCTTTTGCCACATAGTTTTTAACCAACGCTCTATAATTTTATAGACTTATTTCAGATAATCAACCCAAAAAATTTTATTTTTTAATCTTTATTTATTTTATAACGATGTTTATAATATTTGGCAGGAGACAAACCAAATGTCAAAAACAAAGAAAGTAAATATTTTATATTTAACTCTGTTATTCTTTTACGCTGCAGTTGCATCTGTTGCATTTGTTTTTGCGTCAATGTCTCAAGAAACAATTTTTAATAACGGACGTATCGTTGGTGCTAGGTTGGCACTAAGTTATGCCCCTTATTTATTCGTTTATGCAATAGCACAAGATTTTAAATCTACACGTAAGTCCATGTATGCCGCGTTTGGTATCATCGGTATTGTTTTAGGTATTACTTGTTTCTTTTTGGAAACACCAAATATTGAAGTTCTTAACACAATCTGCATGATTAGAGGTATTTTTGATATTATTCGTTTAACTATTGTTCTTGCAGACATTATTCCATCAATTTTCGAGAAAAAGTGGATGGAACTTGTTGAATTGTTTGTTTCAATCGGCGAAACGATCATTGCTGTTTTCTTAATTATCGATGGATTTGAAGGTGTTAGAACCCACTTCTTCTATATGGGTTGTGCCTTTGTTATTTTATTTTTGAAGTGTTTAATCGAAAAACTAATTGAAGTAAGAAAAGAGAAAAATGAAAAAGGTTCTCATAATAATTAACGGCTATGGTTTAGCTGAAGGAATTAAGCACCAAGTTAGCCGCCTAACTGAGGAATTTTCAAAGCGCGGAATCGAATCCGAAATTATCAAAAATACCGAGGTTTTTGCGTGGATTTCCCGCGAAAACGTGGATATTTCACTTCCAAAATGTGATTTCGTTTTATACCTTGATAAGGACAGATATGTTGCTGGACTTTTAGAGAAAAATGGTTACAAATTATTTAACTCAATTGATGCAATTTGCAAGTGTGATGACAAGATGTTAACCCATATTTGTTTAGCTAATAACGGAATAAAAATGCCAAGCACAATTTCATCGACTTTATGCTACACCGACAATGGAAATAGAGACTACCTCGACAAAATTATTGAGAAGATTGGCCTTCCAATGATTGTTAAAGAAAATTATGGTTCACTTGGGAAACAAGTCTATTTTGTCGAGAACAAGGAACAACTTCTAGAATTAGAAAACAAATTAATTCATATTCCTCATATTTATCAAGAGTTTATTAAGTCATCAAAAGGCAAAGATTTTAGAATTATCGTAATTAACCACAAAGTCGTCACATATATGAAACGCGAAAATCAGCATTCATATCTTTCTAATCTCGCTGCAGGTGGCACAGCTTCAATAGTTGAACTTCCACAATCATATTTAGACATGGCAGTTAAAGCTTCTGAAATTCTAGGCTTAGACTATTGTGGTGTAGATCTTCTTGAAGGTCCAAATGGAGAACCCATTTTATCTGAGGTTAATTCCAATGCTTTTTATGAAGGAATAGAAAAAACAACCGGCATCAATGTTGCAGGTTGTTATGTAGATTATTTAGTTAAGAAAATTTATTGATTATTTGGCCACTAAACCATTGAGTCCGACAAGGACTTTTTCTTTTGCGTTTTCACCTAATAATGTTGCAATAATTTCGAGGGCAAAAGGTATGGAATAATGCATTGATCTAGCGGTGATAATGTTGCCGTCTTTCTCAACTTCATTTCCTGTAAAATTCCCGCTAATTCCCGCATTAAACCCAGCAAAACACGTATATTTTCTATTTTCGAGGTATCCGTATTTTCCTAAAATTGATGGTGCTGCACAGATAGCACAAACCAGTTTATTTTTGCTCATAAAGTAATCGAGATATTGTTTCAAAAATTGGCACTCAGAAAGGTTGCGAGTTCCGCGTCCGCCACCAGGCAAAATAATGAAGTCAAAAGGTTCGCAATCAAATACCAATTTTAATAGTGCATCAGCGAGTACATGAACCCCAAAACTTGATTCAACTTCTAATCTGTCAGTAATAGAGCATGTAGTAACTTCAATACCTGCTCTCGTAAGTACATCTCTAGTTGTTAAAGCCTCTGTATCTTCAAAGCCATCTGCTAAAATCATTAAACCTTTCATAGTTTTTACCTCTCTACTTATGATATACTTGTGGCATGAAAAAATCATTTTTAATTTTATTACTCCCTCTATTGTTAGCAGGATGTGGCGATAACGGCAATCCTGGTCATGAATGTGTCGATAATGACAAAAATCACTTATGTGATATATGTAACAAAAAACTTTCTGATTGTGCAGATAATAACCACGACGGAAAGTGTGATGTTTGTGGAAAAGAAGTTACTATTGAAATTCATGATGTAAAAATTACAACACTTCCAGACAAAACAACATATGTTGAAGGTGAAACTTTTGATCCAACCGGAATGGTTGTTACAGTTTCTTATACAGACAAAACAAC
>JAKSUP010000203.1 GCA_024408905.1 bacterium | reverse complement strand
AAGATGTAATCTTGAAACAGTCAAGCGTAGACACGTTTAATGCGAGCGAGCAAGACAGTCCCACCACACCCACCATTTATAAAAGACGGGATTATAACCGTCTTTTTTGTGTGGTGAGGACGAGAAGCCACTTAAGGGTTCGAGCGTGAGCGAGCAGAGTATATTTTAAAGTCCATTTTGAGTCGGAAATAAATCATAAAATGTCATCCTGAATTTAGTTCAGGATCTTACCAGAATATAATAAACACGCCGCTTTTGTAAGATGCTGAAACGAGTTCAGCATGACAAAACGGTCGGAAGTTTTTGACCTCTAATCGGACTTTATTCGGACTTTTATTGCACTATTTTGCACCGAAATTGCACTAAAAGTTTTGTTGGGTTGAAAACCCAACCTACTCGGCTTGTTTTCTTTTTTCAAAGTCTCGTATTAAAGGTTCTAAGTTAGAATTATAATACAGTGCAGTTCCACCACCATTGTCTTGAATATTCGGATCAACATTTTCGTTTTTTAATAATTCTTTTACTACATCTAAATGTCCATTGACTGCTGCCCGTATTAATGCAGTTCTACCATCATTGTATTATTTAACTGCTTTTTCTTTAAATTCTTTAGAATACAATTTAATTTAATATGTTGCATAATATGTATACATAAGTAGTAAGCATGCCTTTTTTATGATTGTTTTTATTTATATTAGATAAGATTATCAGTTGACAACTATTACAAGAGTTGTCAAGAAAAACCTATTTTTTTCATGCAAAAAATTTTACAAAATTAACAATGTTACAAATCGTAAACATATTGTTTTTACTGGGTTACAGCTTTTGTATAGTTTTATTAAATAGTTGATTAGAATTATCTTTTGAATTATCATTATTTTAGTGGATGAATTTTGGGGAAGAGGATGTTATCCTCTTCATAGAAGGTAGTTATATAATTTGTGCGAAATAAATAGCTAACCTTTCAGATTAGGAGGTTTAACGTCGATATGCAGAATAGTATGAATTCGGAAAGTAAAATAGTAGAATTTACCTCGAAGACTTGTGCAGACAATACAAAAGGAACAACTTCAATTCCTTCTGAACTTGGTTCTGCGCCAAAACTAAATTTGCAACAAGAACCCCCAAAAACATCTTTTATCAATCCTTTACGTGCAAAAGCAATTAATGTTATCAAAAAAGACGGAACAAAAGAAATTTTTGATAACCAAAAAATTATCAATGCCGTAAAAAAATCTGCAACCAGAGCTCTTGTTAATTTCACACAACAAGATTTGGATGAAATCTGCAATTTCGTAGATAATAATATTGCAAGATCAGGAAAAGAAGATGTTGCAATATCAGATATGCACAACTTGGTTGAAAGTGCCTTAGAACAATTGGGCTATTCATCAGTTGCTGCAAGCTACAGAAACTATAGAAATTACAAACAGGATTTCGTTCATATGCTAGATAAAGTTTATCAAGAATCACAGAGAATCATGTATATCGGCGATAAAGAAAACTCTAACGCTGATTCAACTCTCGTATCAACAAAACGTTCGTTAATCTTTAATGAACTAAACAAAGAATTATACAAGAAATTCTTCTTAACAGTAGATGAATTACAGGCAATAAGAGATGGATATATTTATATCCACGATATGTCAGCAAGACGTGACACTATGAATTGCTGTTTGTTTAACGTAGCTGCTGTATTAGAAGGTGGTTTTGAAATGGGAAATATTTGGTACAATGAACCAAAATCCCTTGACGTAGCATTTGATGTAATCGGCGATATTGTTATGGCTGCAGCAAGCCAACAATATGGTGGTTTTACAATCCCTGAAGTAGATAAAATTTTATCAAAATACGCAGAAAGAACTTTTGAAAGACAAAACAGCAAGTATTTATGTTTAGGTTTGTCCTTTGAAAAAGCAAGAGAGGCTGCTTTAGATGATGTTAAGCACGATTTCGAACAAGGTTTCCAAGGTTGGGAATACAAATTTAACACAGTTGCATCATCACGTGGTGATTATCCGTTCATCACAGTTACTACAGGCTTAGGCACAGGTCTTTATGAAAAAATGGCTACTATGGCTATGTTAAAGATCAGACAAGGTGGCCAAGGTAAAAAAGAATGTAAAAAACCTGTTCTTTTTCCTAAGATAGTTTTCTTATATGATGAAAATCTACACGGACCAGGAAAAGAATCTGAAGATTTATTCAAAGCAGGTGTTGAATGTTCTAAGAAAACAATGTATCCTGACTGGTTATCATTGACCGGTGAAGGTTACGTTGCATCAATCTACAAAAAATATGGCAGAGTTATTTCTCCTATGGGATGTAGAGCATTCTTGTCACCTTGGTTTGAAAGAGGTGGTATGAAACCGGCTGATGAAAACGATAAACCTGTATTTGTAGGTCGTTTCAACATCGGTGCAATCAGCTTACACTTACCAATGATTTATGCTAAAGCTAAAAAAGAAAGCAAAGATTTCTATCAAGTTCTTGATTACTATTTGGAATTGATTAGACAATTACACATCAGAACTTATGAATATCTTGGAGAAATGAAAGCTTCTGTAAACCCTCTTGCATATTGCGAAGGTGGTTTCTTAGGTGGACATTTAGGGCTTCATGACAAAATCAAACCGTTATTGAAAGCTGCAACAGCATCCTTTGGTATTACAGCTTTGAACGAATTGCAAGAAGTTTACAACGGAAAATCTCTTGTTGAAGACGGTCAATTTGCTATTGAAGTTATGGAATACATCAACAAGAAAGTTAATGAATTTAAAGAAGAAGATGGCAATTTGTATGCTATGTATGGAACTCCTGCAGAAAATCTTTGTGGATTACAAGTTCAACAATTCCGTAAAAAATATGGTATTGTAGCTCACGTTTCTGATAAACCGTACGTTTCAAATTCATTCCATTGTCACGTTTCAGAACAAATCGGGCCTATTGAAAAGCAAGATTTGGAAAAGAGATTTTGGGATTTAATGAACGGTGGTAAAATCCAATACGTAAGATATCCGATTGATTATAACACTGAAGCTGTCGAAACATTGATTCACAGAGCGATGGATATGGGATTTTATGAAGGCGTAAACCTTTCACTTTCATACTGTGATGATTGTGGTCATCAAGAATTAAATATGGATGTTTGTCCAAAATGTGGCAGTCGTAACTTAACAAAGATTGACCGTATGAATGGATATCTTTCATATTCAAGGGTTAAAGGTGATTCTCGTTTAGCAGATCACAAAATGGAAGAAATCAAAGACAGAATCTCAATGTAAGATGTAAAAAAATAACAAAAAAGAGAGCCTAAAATGTTCTCTTTTTTTGTTAACAAAATATAT
>JAKSUP010000202.1 GCA_024408905.1 bacterium | reverse complement strand
TAAAATGTTCCGTCGTACAATATGTGTATTCCACATTTTCTCGATTTATTAACACTAAACGAACAATATTGTTACAAATCTTTACACTATCCCTGTGTAATACAATGATAGTCCATATTTCAGCATGGTGCAATTGTTAAGAGATTGTAACAAATATCATCAGCACACCCTATTTGTTCTCTCACCTTTATAAAAATCTAAAATATTATTAAATGTAGTAGCCAAAAGGGTTTCTATGGCCTCATTTGTGTTATACGCAATATGTGGAGTTATAACAACATTATCCATCGCAAGCAATTTCTGCGTGATTAAGGCGTTTGCGACACAATTTTGATTTGAGCCTTTTATATCATCAATAATGCTTCCGTTATTACCTGCCAAATACTCACACTCCAAAACATCAAGCGCTGCAGCTTTTACTTTCCCGGAAATAACATTTTCATAAAGAATTAATATATCAATAAGTTCCCCTCTGGAAGTATTAACTATATAAACCCCATCCTTCATCTTTGCAAATTCTTCTTCACCCAGTATATGATAATTTTCAGGAGTAGAGGGTAAATGCAAAGTTATAACATCAGCTTTAGAAAGCAAATCCTTCATGCTCATATATTCGGCAAAAGTTGCAACTTCATCATCTTTTATATAACTACACGCAATTACATTCATACCCAAAAACCTTGCCATTTTTGCAACTGTACTCCCTATTGAACCAGTTCCGATTACGCCAAGAGTCATTTTATCCAAATCGTGTGCCTCATAATTTTTGTGGCACAAAACATTTCTCTGCATATCCAAATACGCAGGAAGAAGATTTCTGATTATAAAAAGTATCATTGCAATTGTATACTGTGCAACCGATTTTTGACCGTAATGTGGGACATTACAAACTGCGATATTATTTTTCGTGCAATATTCAAGGTCAATATGATTAATTCCGGTAGAACGTGTAGCTATAACTCTTAAATTTTTGAACTGTTTTAAGACTTCTTCGGTCAATGTTGAACTAATAAATACGCTCAAAATTTCCGTATTTTCAAGTTGGTCATCAGTTAATTTTGATATTGATGTCAACGGAGAAGTTATAAAATCTATCTCCAAATCCTGAAACAAGCGTGTTTCGAAAAACTTTTTCTCTGACTCTCGATAATCAAACATCAACATCTTCATAAAAAAATACTCCTTTTATAAAGAAGTATTTAATAATTATAAAATTTTATCTATTACACATTTAGGTTAACTACGTACAGTTTCCCAAAGCGCCATTTGATTATTATAATTTTGTAATTTTGAATTTGCTCCTCTTGATTTCCCGATTGAATTACCAAATTTGGCATCTGTTATAAGTTTTGCCTTTTCATCTAAAATATTAGAATTCATAAGTTCCAAATATTCATTCCTTGTTGATTCATCTTTAATATCCGTATATTTTGTTACGTTTTCACTTCTTAAAAGCCTATCCATTTGATTTTTAGATTTACGGATAGAATCTCTTAACTCGCCCAAAAGTTTAAAAAATCCTTTTCTTTTTTCGTGTTCTTCTTCTAAAATTTGGTTACATTCATCAGCTTTTGCTTGCAAAGCATTTTGTTCTTTTTCTACTTTTTTCTCTTTTATTACAGCAAATATATGTTGGAAAAGATTTCCTGACCTAAAATCACTCTTTGCAACTTGAACAGTGCCACAGCCTGCAACTTCAATAAATATAGAATGTAAACCCACATGTTTAATAGTACCTGACATAAGCCCGTTGTTCAGGGTTTCTCCTTTTTTAAACGTATGGGATGTTTCTAATAAATTGTTTGATACTTCAGGCATAATATCTCCTCGTATTTATATAAAGTTTATATATGAGAAAAAATTGCCTTTTGGGGAGGGTAAATGTAAAGTTTTGTAAAATGCTTATACCTTAATGAGAGTTTGGGCAAATTTCATTGATTCTTCTGTAATCTCACCACCTGCCAGTTCTGCGATGCCTTTGAGTTTGTTTTCACCTTCCAAAACATATATATTAACGCTTGTTGTATCGTTTTGAGTCTTCTTGACATAAAAATGTTTGTCGGATTTTGATGCAATTATTGCTTGGTGTGTAATCATAATTATTTGCATATATTTTGCAAGTTCTTTAACCTCATCAGCCACAGCCTGAGAAGTTTTTCCTGAAATTCCCGTATCAATTTCATCAAAAACAACAGTATCAATATTATCGGCTTGTGCAAATATCGTCTTTATTGCAAGCATAACCCTTGAAATTTCACCACCTGATGCTACTTTACTCAATGGCTTCAAATCCTCGGATACATTTGTTGATATCAAAAATTCAACTTTATCAATCCCATTTACCCCAAGTTCGCACTTCTCAAACCCGATTTCAAAACGGACTTTTGGGAGTTCTAATTTTTCAAGTTTTTCAACAACCAAAGAAGATAAAACTTTCGCATAATTTTGTCTTTCATTAGATATTTTTTCTGCAAGATTAGTTAATTCATTATGTTTACTACTAATTTCATTTTCTAAGTTTTCAATATTTTGGGTAGAAAATTCTATCCCATCAAGTTCTTGTCTTAAATCGTTTCCCGTAGAAATAACTTTTTCAATCGTTCCACCATATTTGCGTTTCAATTTATCCAACAGGAATAATCGTTCTTGAACAGTATTAATTCTTTCGGTGTCATTATCCAATGATGAAGAATAATCTCTCAAAGTAGAAGAAATTTCTTTCAACCCCTCAATCGCACCCAATAAATCAGACTCTGTTTGTTCAAGAGAATTATCCATTGTAACAGCTTTTCCGATATTAGATTTTATTTGGTAAAGTGCTTCCATAACAGAAGTTCCGTCACCGTTTAATGTCCAATAAGCACTGCCTGTCAGTTCTTTTAATTTTTCAACATTTTCTAATACAGAAAGTTCATTATTTAATTCTTCATCTTCTGTCAAAGAACTCAAGTTCGCTTCTTCAATTTCATTAAGTTGAAATTTCAAGAATTCGATTTGATCTTCTGTCTTTTGAGAAGCATTTTTTAAATGTTCTAAATCATCAAGCAATTTTTTATATGTTTCAAATTCTTTTCTGTAAACCTCTACATCGGCACTTTTTATATAAGAATCTAAAACCAGTTATAGGAAATAGACTTATAACATTTTATAACGTAGCAACGGACGAGGTGCGATTAAATCCAATATCAGGATATAATGAAGCTCTTAGTCATGGAATTGGTTGGGGATATGAAAGATATATTGAGTATGTCGATATGACAAGAGCAGACTGTGACAAAATAGACAAAAATCCAGTGGCGACAGCATATGAAAAGCAAAATATCCCACTTAGAAAGGAATTTGCTCGTTTCTTCGAAAGATTTGTACATA
>JAKSUP010000201.1 GCA_024408905.1 bacterium | reverse complement strand
CAAAGACATTGTTGATTGGGTTGAAAATATTGCAGAAGAAAACAATTGCCGTATTGAACGTAAAGAATGGAAAAGTAAGTATAATAGTTATGTTGTTTATGATTATGAACCGTTTTGTTCTGATGGCTTTGAAATAAATATTTTGCTAAGCTCGTTTGATATTTCATACCTTAATTTCATTAAATATTTGTATAATGAAAAACTGACTACTATAGAATACTTGGATAATTGTATAAAAATGCCTGCAGTAAAAAATTATATTGTATAGAAAATACTTTGGTTATATAATAGTTTGGCACGGAAAATGTCGAATGAGGATAGCTAAATGCGAGAATTTTTTAACGATTATATTCAAAATGTTGAAACTTATATAATGTTTCGTATCAAGGAAACTGTTGCAAGAATAACACCGGAATTAATCGCAAAAAACAGAAAACCTATTTTATTATCAATGGGGGCGCCGACACAAAATCCTCCTAAAATACTGACAGATACTATAAAAGAAGTTATAGATGAAAAAGGTATACATACATATTCAAACCCTCGAGGCGAAAAATTTTTCTTGGAAGCCATTGCACAAAGAATGAAAAATCGTTACGGCGTTGAACTTGATCCAAGTTGTGAGATTTTTTCTTTGATAGGTTCAAAAGAGGGAATTGCCAATTTTATTAGGATTTTAATTAATCCTACAACAGTTGACAGTGAAAAAGATATAATCCTGCTACCTGATCCGGGGTATGCTTCATATAAAGAAATGGTAAAGGTTTCAGGTGGAAAGTCTTTTCCTATACCGTTAACAAAAGAAAATAATTACATGCCTGATTTGGAAATGGTTTTGACAGATTTAAAGAAACAAGGGTTAAATCCAAATAAAATAAAAGCGTTAATGCTAAATTATCCGAATAATCCATTAGGATGCACGGCAACAAAAGAATATTTGACAATTGTTGTGGAATTTTGTAAAAAGCATCATATATTACTAATTTCTGATGCTGCGTATTCTGATTTATATTTTGACGAAAAAGAAAAACCTATAAGCATATTGGAAATAGATGGGGCAAAAGATATTGCCGTTGAATTTTACAGTTTCTCAAAACCTTATGCTATGACAGGTTGGAGACTTGGTTGGATATGTGGTAACAAAGAGGCCGTCGGAATTTTCGGGAAATTAAAATCAACTCTTGATTCGGGACTTTTTAAAGTACTACAAAGAGCTGCAGCAAAAGTTCTGAATTCTAAAGAGGGGGATGAATATATAGTTCAGTCCAATATTGAATTTAAGAGAAGACAACAGTTGTTTATAAAAGGTTTGGAAGAATTGGGCTGGAAAAATATAAATGCACCAAAAAGCACTTTCTATTTATGGTTGCCAATTCCTCCAAGATACAAAAAATCTATCGATTTTACAAATGATTTGATGCACACATCAGGTGTTGTTGCAGCACCGGGAGAAGCATTTGGCGAATACGGTGAAGGGTATTTTAGAGTATCAATTGTATGTTCTGAGGATGAATTAAAAGAAGCTATCGAACGTATGAAAAAAGACGGTTTTTATTATAACAACTAGCAAAAATTTTATTTTGATGTTTTAATATTGTTGTGTGTAATTATAGGGGTTGTGTATGCAAATATCAAGCGTAAATGGCTCAAACTATCAAAATAGTTTTAAGTCAGTTTATCCGGTATATCACTGGGTTGCTGAGGCTGGTGGAAGTTATGGCCCTTCTGTAACTGAGAATTTAAATAGAAAATTGAATGCAAAAGTTGTTGAATATATGAATAAAACAAAGATTGTAAAGTCTGAGGAGACAAATGCAATTACAAAGAAAATAAGAGAATTTATGCAAAAGTTTGACCTACAGTACAGAAGATATCCTTTCGCACGTTCTTTTTATTCAGATAAAGGTGGTTTAGTTGCAAACAAAATGCGGCCGATATCATATATCGCAACAGCAGAAGATGCAGAGTATATAGATAACGTCTTGGGTAGAGCAATAGGACAGGCAAAAAAAGAAGGGATGTCGACTATATCAACAGCTGAAGAAAAAATAGCGACAAGTAATTATTGGGAATTAGGGCAACAGCATGTAGAAAAACGTGCCAAAGTATTTGTAGATAAATCCGGCATGCAGTGTGGTTTACATACAAAATTTGAAGTGGTTAGAAAAAAGAATGGTGAAATCAAAGGATATAAACTTATAGATGTAAAATTTTTACCGGAGAGTGGTGAAAAAAATCCATTTGTTAAATTAGGCTACAAATAATATCATCTAATTAAGGATATATTGACTTAAAAAAATCAGCATGTAAGATATTGATATACCGATGCGGGGGTAATTCAGTGGTAGAATGCCTCCTTGCCAAGGAGGATGTCGCGAGTTCGAGCCTCGTCTCCCGCTAATAAAGGGCCGATAGATTTTTCTATCGGCTTTTTATTTTTGTGTATGCATAAGAGGTGAGAACTCGCCACAGGTTGTTTAAACCTGTCCGAGTTTGAGCGACCTGTGAGCAGAGTGCGAAGGAGTTTTGCGAAATGTATGAAATACATTGAAGCAAAATCCGTAGACACGTTTAATGCGAACAGGTCAAGACAGCCTTCTCTTGAATTTCCTATACAGAAAAACTATTTAACACCAAAAGTTACATTTGCAACTGCAGTAATTTTCTTTTCAATAGTTGTTGTATCACTTATACCACTATCGGATACGTTGTTTGAATATATTGGAGTAATTTGGAAAACGCCCATTTTCAATGATTGAATTTTCCCGACTCTGTTATGTGTCGCTTTTAGCATCGCAGAAGCTCTTTGTCTGGCATCTTTTGTTGCTTCTTCAAGCATTTTAACTTTTAAATCAGATAAGCCTGAATAAAAATATGAAGGATTATAAACATTCATATCTATTCCTTGGTTAACAAGTGAGGAGATTTCTGTTGAAACATCTTTAATTTTATTTACGTCGTTTGATTTAACAGAAAAATTTTGTGAAACATTATAATATGCAATTTCGTTTGTCGTATTGCCATTAGCATTGATTTTGTATGAAGGATAACAGCTTATTGTTCTTGAATCAACTTCTTCTTTTTTAAATCCTTTTTTTATTAAATAATCTACAACTATAGGTTTTTGTTTATCAAGAATTTGATATGCAGTTGATTTCTGAGGATTTCTTACATTGATTTCAAATTCAAAACTTCCGTTATCAGAAATTACATTTTGTGAATAAGAACCGGTAACAGTAATGCTGTTTTTTGATAGAGCATTTGTTACAACTATTGATGAAATAATAAGCCCTAACATAATTACGACTGAAAGTAGTAAAATTTGGAATTTTTCAATTTTTTCTAACATTTTTTTCTCCTGCTATTGTGTTTTAAACTGATTTTACAATTATCCTAGAACTCAATTATATTCGAAAAATATATTAATCTCAATGTTTATAATATTAAGAATATCCA
>JAKSUP010000200.1 GCA_024408905.1 bacterium | reverse complement strand
GATATAATTTTAGCAGTGAAAATGTCGAAAAAATACTTGAAAAAGTAACTCCAAAAAATAGCCAATTTTTGGAAAATATTCTAAATTTGGGTTCAAAAGTATTACCTGCTGCAGGTGTAATCACTCTTTTAGAGTATATAAATGATAAAAACACTAACAAAGACGAAGTCGCAGAAAAATTAGAAAATTTTAATAATTTGAAAGATATCGTTAGAGGTTTTGGCTTTAAACAAAGTAAATTGGCTGACCACATAGATAAAATACCTGCAAGTGGTGTTATTGATATTATAAAAAGCGATGTTCTTTTAAGAAATACCAAACATAATTTTAACTCTTTCCCTCAATCATATAACTATGTTGTTAAATATTATGAACACCTTTTGAAAAAAGATAAAGATGCAAAAAGAAGTGTCAACGAAGATTCCAGAGCTGCCGAGCTTATGCAGAATAACTTTAGTGACATCTTGCTATTTAGCACTGTTTTTGATGAAAGTGCTTGTAATGAAATTTTGTACAACCGTGGTAAATATTTCAAATCTGTATACATGCCACGCTTCAAGTCATTAAATGAAAACGAGTTGGATACATTGAGAAAAGTCCAAATAAGAGCAGTTACAGAAAAAGAAAACAAAGGTGGAGATCTTGCTGTCTACGAAATATCTTTGGATGATAAAATCTATACATTAAACCTATTGGCAGCCAACAGACGTATTCTTAATGAAGGTGGTCAAGGTATAAATTTTGATAATTATACAAAACCGGTAAATATATATAACAAGGACGGAAACTTTAAGATTGATTTTCAAAAAGCTAAAATTGACTTGATGGAACAAGAATTGCGACATCTTGGCATCGAAAAATCCATCGTAGACAACTACATGGAAGAATACCGAAAAGCGTATGACGAAGATCCGACTTTAAAAGATAAACGACACAAATTTTGGGATATAAATTATGTACATCTTTTCAATGAACCGATAGAGTTTAGAGAATCAAGGGCTAAAGGCGAACATGGAGCATCGCTAAAAGACCTTATCATTGCTGCAACAGAACAAGATTTTAATGACTATATATTTAAAACAGGACCTTTTGCAGAAATTAACAAACGAAATAAAGAAACATTTATAAGAAAAAAACTTAACTATGATGAGTGGCTGCACCCAACCGTAACACCACGTGTCGAAACATTTATCAATCGTTACAATACAAAAGAAAAAACATTTACTGTAAGAAATTGGAACAGATGTCCACAAGAATCTGTATGTGATGGCAATTATACAACATGCTGTACAGGTCTTGATAAAGACCAAGGACCTTCTTTCATACAATATATGCAAAACACAGCAACAACAACGCTCGAAGTCAGAACTGAAAAAAACAAAGTTATTGCTATGTCCAGAATATTGATGGCAGAAATCGACGGCAAGTTGTCAATGATTGTTGAAAATATTGAAGTAAATAATAAAATGGCAAAACATTACTTGTATGACGATGAAACAAAATATAAATTCCGTGAAATGATATTCGACTATGCAAGAGATTTTGCTAAAAAAGTTAATAATACAGGAACTGACATGCCGGTATATTTCTCAGGCAATTATTTCAAAGTTAAAGATATTGAAAAGGGTTTGGGAAGCAAAAAATTTGCTTATGATTTTGATTTAATCGGCGAATTTCCGAATATGATTTATGTTAACTGTCTTGGTGGACCTTATGAAAAAGATAGGTTTGCAGATGATGGTGATATGAAACTGGTTTTAATTGATATTTCTAAAAAAGCAAGACCTAGATTCAGCAAAAAAATAAGCGAAGAATCCGATTCTAACTATAACCATGGTGATACTATCCATTATAAATAAAGCTTTAACTAATCGGCTTAATTTTTTCTAATATCGTTAATTTATTACATTCAACATCAATGTTTAAACTATTTAAACATTTTATTTGAACGCTCTTATTAGTGCCGTGATAATCACTTCCACCGGAGATTAGAAGGTTATTTAGTTTCGCTTGCTCGATCAAAAAATCTATTTCTTTTAAGTTATATCTTGAATAGTAACATTCAAGTCCTTCAATTCCGTAATTTATCATTTTTTTGAGTTGTTGTTTAAATTCATCTTGAGAAACATGTTTCTCGCCTTCGCCTCCCAAAGGATGCGCCCAAACCGGAATAGCTCCTGATGATAGAATTACATTAATAGCTTCCTGTATTTCAAATTTCGTTTTACCACACTCACATCCTTCCAAGTATTTATCCATTGCACTGACATTATCTGTTGCTAGATTTCTATTAACCAAAATATTTGCAATATGTGTTTTTACAACGCTTTTTCTTGAATATAACCAGTCGAGTTCATTTTGTGTGAGTTCAATTCCCCATTTATCTTTTAAAAATTTAATTCTTGTATCAAGTTTTATTCTGCGTAATTTTTTGCCTTTTTCGATTAAAGATAATAACTTCTCATTTTTTGTATCACAGTTATATCCCAAAATATGGCATTTGATATCCTCAGTTTCACAAGTTAATTCAACACCGGGAATAAATGTAGTATCTTTGGGTAAATATTTATAAACTTCACTACATCCTATAACAGTATCATGGTCAGTCAATGCAAAAATTTTTATACCGTTATTTTTAACTGTATTAACTAATTCTTGAACACTTTCACTGCCATCTGAATAATTACTGTGAAGATGTAAATCAACTTTTGTCATATAAAAATTTTAGCATAAATACATACTAAAAAAGCCCGAGCGAAAAACACTCGAGCCTCTCATGTTAGGGAAAGTATTTACATATCATCATACTTATCTCTATGACAATTGTATACGCAAAAGCCGGAAATAATTGCACAGATACCAATAATTGTATAAATTATTCTTGTTAATATTGACATTTCGCCAAAAAGAAATGCTACCAAATCAAAATTAAATATACCAACCAAACCCCAATTTAAAGCACCAATAATTACAAGAATTAATGAAGTGTATTTCAAAAAGTTACCCATAAAACATTCTCCTTACTTATTACAAAAATATTGTAAGGTATCTTTAATTAAGTAACATTACCTAAAAGTAGAATAAAAATTATCCGTTATAATTATCTTCGACCTTCAGCTGCGCTTTTCCGACTTCAGGATTTACAATTTCGATAACGATTTTATTAACACCATTTACAAGACAGTCTTTACCACACAAAATAATCTTACCGGATTGTCCAAGACGGAACGCAATAGGGTTGCTTTCAGAAATAACATCACCTTGCAAAACTTCATCATTATATACAAACTTAACATCTTTCGGCTCAAAAACGACATCATTAATTTGCACAAAATTAAATCCACTTATAACCCCGGGGCCTAAAATGTTTTTGAGTACCAAAATTACGCCTTCTTCAGTTTTTTGTAGAGAACCTTTTTGATAAACACGTTTGATTAAAAAGTCGGGTACGACTACCATACTTCACCTCTATTTATTTGTCACATTGCAGAAACCT
>JAKSUP010000020.1 GCA_024408905.1 bacterium | reverse complement strand
ATTTAACCTCAATGATTTATTTAAGTTTTTTATTATTTACAGCAAGAACTTTTTCAACTGTTGCTTCTTCAATAACTTCATCATCAACTTTTACATAAGGTGCTTTTGAATTTTCCCATTTTATAGAGCACAATCCTAAACAAGGACTCCCTATAACCTCAACTTTGTCACCATATCTTTCAGGTACAATGTCATTCAATTCTTGTAAATTGGCACCACCTTTTACATAACAAGTAGAACCCAAGCATACATTTACATTAATTCTTTCCATATTAACACCTCAAACACACTAGGATCATTTTTATTATACATCATTTTCGTGAGTAAATTGTATAAAATTTCCAATTAAATTTTCATTCCATACTTTTACATCACCTGATACATCTAATATACAAGTTGTAAAGTTCCATATATACTTTATTCCGGAATTTACCAAATACTTTGCAGTTTCTGAGGCACACACTTTCGGTACGGTCAAAATTGCAATATCAACATTCATTTTCTTAACCAATTTTGGCAACTCAGAAACATGGTAAACTTCCTTACCATTAACAGTATTTCCGACTCTCAATGTATCATTATCAAACATTGCTTTTATATCCAAGCCATAATCTTTAAAGTTATCGTATTTAGCCAGCGCAGAACCTAAGTTTCCTGCGCCTATTATGAAAGCAGAACGATGATTTTTGAATCCGAGTTCTGATTCTATAGCTTGTTTTAGGGTTTTAACGTCATAACCTACACGGCATTTCCCTGAATTATTCAAATATTTTATATCTTTTCTAACTTGAGAATTATCTATATCAAGTAATTCTGCAATCTTAGTGCTTGAAATAAATTCATTTTCATAATCATCTAATATATAGTGATACAGAGTTAATCTGTTAATAACTTTATCAGGAATTTTCATTGATACCTCTACTTAAAAGAACAAGGGGGTTTAAATATATCCAAAACCCCCAAATGTTTTATGTACTAAACTTTTCCGTTATATGCATCAATAAAGATTTGCTTGATTTCCTTCATAAGAGGATAAGCAGGATTTGCGCCTGTGCATTGGTCATCAAAAGCACGCTCTACTAATACATCAAGGTTTGCCATAAATTCATCTTCTTTAACACCAAAATCTCTTATTGATTTAGGTAATTCAACTGTTGTCATCAAGTCATCGACAGCTTTTATTAATAATTCAACTTTTTCATCATCATTACTACCACCTAAACCAAGTTCATCAGCAATTTGCCCGTATTTAGTTTTTGCACATGGATACTTGTATTGTGGGAATATTGCCTGCTTTGTCGGTTTATCCGTTGAATTAAATTTAATAATTTGTCTTATTAATAAAGCATTTGCAACCCCGTGAGGTATATTATACATAGCACCCAACTTGTGAGCCATAGAGTGACACAAGCCTAAGAACGAGTTTGCGAAAGCCATGCCGGCAATTGTTGCAGCATAGTGCATTTTTTCTCTAGCCAAAGGATCGTTAGCACCCTCCTTATACGCTCTAGGTAAATATCTGAATACCAATTTTGTTGCTTCAAGGGCATTTGAATTAGTAAAGTTTGTTGCCATACAAGATACATAGGCTTCAATTGCGTGAACCAAAGCATCAATACCTGAAGCTGACGTCAAACCTGTAGGCATACCGTCAACAAAATTAGGGTCAACAATTGCTATATTAGGAGTTAGGGCATAATCAGCAATTGCGTATTTATAATGTGTTTTTTCATCCGTAATAATTGAGAACGGAGTAACTTCCGAACCTGTACCTGATGTTGTAGGAATACAAACCATTGTAGCTTTTTTACCCAAGTCAGGAATTTGGCAAATTCTTTTTCTGATATCCATAAATCTCATTGAAATATCTTCAAATACAGTATCAGGTTGTTCATAAAGTAACCAAATGATTTTTCCTGCGTCCATCGGAGAACCACCACCAAGAGCGATAATCAAATCAGGTTCGTATGGTCTTACAATTTCCATAGCTTGATTTACCGTAGCCAAAGTCGGATCAGGTTTTACATCAAAGAAAATTTGATGGTCAATACCCATTTCATCCAAAACATTTGTAATTGCATCAACTGCACCTGAGTTAAACAGAAATCTGTCAGTTACAATAAAAGCACGTTTTTTACCTTGCAAAACTCTTAATGCCAAATCTACAGCACCACGTTTAAAATATATTTTTGGTGGAACTTTGAACCAAAGCATATTTTCTCTGCGTTCTGCAACGGTTTTGAAGTTCAATAAATTTTCAACTCCGACATTACCTGAAACAGAGTTCCCACCCCAAGAACCACAACCTAACGTCAAAGACGGTTCCAGTTTAAAGTTAAATAAATCACCAATACCACCTTGGGAAGATGGAGAATTTACTAACAATCTGCAAGTCGGCAATTTTTGAGCAAAATAATTTACTCTTTCTTGCGTTCTTGTATCTGTATACAAAGCAGACGAATGACCTGCGCCACCCATCATTACAAGTTCGTGTGCCATATCTACAGCTTGTTCAAAATTATCAGCTCTATATAATGCTAAAATCGGTGATAATTTTTCGTGAGCATAAGGATCACACTTATCAACAATCTTTCTTTCTGAAATTAAAACTTTTGTATCCTCAGGAACTTGAATTCCTGCAATTTCTGCAATCTTGCATGCAGGTTGGCCGACAATAGCAGGATTAACAGAACCGTTTTCCATCAAAATAATTTTTGATAGTTGTTCTGATTCATTTTCATTTAATAAATATGCACCACGATATTCAAATTCTTTTCTGACTTCATCATAAATACTGTCAACAATAGTAACAGATTGTTCTGACGCACAAATCATACCGTTATCAAATGTTTTTGACATTAAAATGTATGATACTGCCATTTTAATATCAGCAGTCTCATCAATAATTGCAGGTACGTTACCCGGGCCAACCCCTAGTGCAGGCTTGCCTGATGAATATGCAGCTTTAACCATACCGGGGCCACCTGTTGCTAAAATACAACTAATATCAGGGTGATGCAAAAGTGCATTTGAAAGCTCCATAGACGGAGTATCAATCCAACCTATAATATCTCTTGGCGCTCCGGCTTTTACAGCAGCATCCAAAACAACTTTTGCAGCTTCAATTGTTGATTTTGTAGCTCTTGGATGTGGTGAGAAAATAATAGCATTTCTTGTCTTCAAAGAAATTAATGATTTAAAAATTGCAGTAGAAGTAGGGTTTGTCGTAGGAATAATCCCAGCCAAAATACCCAAAGGTTCTGCAACAATTTTTGTACCGTTGATTTTGTCTTCTTTAATCACGCCACAAGTTTTAGCGTTTTTATGTTTATTAAAAATATATTCTGAAGCAAAATGATTTTTAATAATTTTGTCCTCAACAACCCCCATGCCGGTATCTTCTACTGCCATTTTAGCTAATTGAATACGAACTTTATTAGCAGCTGTAGCAGCAGCTTTGAATATCTTATCAACCTGCTCTTGAGAATATGTTGAATATAATTCTTGCGCTTTCTTCACTCTTAAAATCAAAGCATCTAATGATTCAATACTATCAACAAGTCCTGATGAATTATATGATTTTTCAAGACTTTCTAAAGTTTTTTCTTCTTGTGTTCTGTTATCTTGTTCTATGTTAGACATACTCTACCCCTATATTTATTAGCTTTATCACGATATGGAAATTGTAAATTTTTTGAAGGTTTCGCTTGCATTTACCCTTATTTACCCCTTACACTTACCCCTATTTACCCCTAATCGTGATTTATTTCCCTATTTAACATGATAAATGATAAAGCTAAAAAGTCAATAGTGTAAAGATGACACTAAAGAATTTCGTATGCTTATTTACGATTGAACTATATCATAATTTGTGAAAATTTTCACGATTTACTGTAGCAAAAATTTTATTTATATGTTTTTGTTCTCTTAAAAGGAGAATACTTTGGACAGCATAACTTTTGGTACAAGGGTTAGAATTGTAAGTAAAAGCGAATTTAATAACGCAATAAATTCAAACTTCAAAAATATTGACAATTGGACGTTAAAAGGGATAAAAAAAGGTGAACGTCTGGTCTCAAGAGGAATGTGTGATTGTGGATTTGTTCTCGGAAAAGGTTATGGAATAGAAGCAAACGGTATGCATATTTGTCCAACATACAAAGAAAACAAATTAAAATCCATAATAGAGCACCTTAAAAAATGGATAAATCCACTTGAAGAACAAGAGGCAATAATTGTAGGTGGAAAAGAAAACAATGTAAATAGCCCACAAAGTATGAAATTTGTTGATAGCTATATTAAAACAATGGAAGAGTCTAATATTCCTTGTTCGTATTTTGTAGGTGGCGATTTTGAAAATGATGTTGCATATTCAGGAATGAAAGATGAATTTCTAATCGGAAATGAATTAATCAATGAAACTTCAAAGAAAATTTTTGGAACACCACAAAGAGCAATCGAAAAAATATTTAGCAAGTTCAAAATCGCAGACTGTGATGAAATCAGCTGGTAATTATATTTCTATGATTTTTATAGTAAACTATACATAACGAGAGTATATGATGAATTTAAAAACAGAAATAACAAAAATACATTATAGCAAAGAGCCAAGTGGCCTTATTTTTAATGTGTTGAAATTTTGTTCAATATTCTATGGGATTGGAAGCAGAACAAAAAATTATCTGTACGATAAAGGAATTTTAAAACCTAAAAAAGTTAATGCCTATGTAATTTCTGTCGGTAATTTTACAACCGGTGGAGTCGGAAAAACACCTTTTGTCGCAGAACTTGCGAAACATTTTATTGATGAAAATAAGGTAAAAGTTGCGATTGTATCTCGTGGTTATGGCGGAAAACTTGATAACAAAAATGTAAATGTTATTTCTGACGGAATAGATTTATACTATAAAGCTGATATGGCAGGAGATGAACCGTATTGGCTAGCTGTGAATTTGAATATGTGCGCTGTATTAACTTGCTCTAATCGTTACAGGGCAGCAAAATATGCTATAGAAAAATTGGGAGTTGAAACAATAATTCTTGATGATGGTTTTCAGCACAGAAAACTTCACAGAGATTTAGATATTGTTCTTGCCGATTCAGAAAAAATGTTCGGAAATGAAAACCTATTGCCTGCAGGCCCACTAAGAGAAGGACAAGAGGGTTTTAACAGATTAGATAAGCTCGTTATTGTAAGTAAAAACACAGACCACACAAGGGCAGAAAAGTTAGCTAAAATTTTAGCAAAAAAATGTTTTCAAAATGCCCCTAACCATATCCCAAATGGCGAGGAGAAAGTTTGCCTTTGTAAAATAGAACCTGATTACGCATACAATATAATTTCAGGAGAACATTTACAGAAAGGTACAGACGTTACAGCAATATCTGCTATCGGGCAACCTGAACAATTCTACAATTTTCTATCCGAATACAATGTATGCAACAAAATCACATTTGATGACCACCATCAATATACAATAGAAGATATCGAAAATATTGAAGGAAACATTATTACGACAGAAAAAGATGCAGTAAAACTTGCACTTTTAAATAAAACAAACATCTATGCCCTAAAATTAAAAACAGTTATTGATACGGATGAAATATTAAAATAAAAAGGATAAAGCAGTCCATAAGCCGTGTTCTGTTTTAGATAACTATCTATCTGGTATTGAAATTACTTTCAATCTCTAGCGATTTTTCCAAGCTCAGTGGACACCTGATAACGCTTGAGTCAATCTTGCATTCGGTCGGGGGTTGCCTGGCCAATACTTCTCAGTATTGCCGGTGAGCTCTTACCTCACCTTTGCACCATCGCCTGTGATAATTCCATCGGCAGTCTTTTAGGTTAAAACCTCTTTCTGTGGTCCGATCCACCAGCTCACGCTGTCCGGAGTTTCTCCGGCGACCTGTCCTTGAATGCACGGACTTTCCTCACCTTTATAGGCGCAGTTATCCGACTACTTTATCCGAATGTATTATAACATAAATTTTTATATCAAATGCAATAAGTAATTTTGTAAAATTTCAGAGTCTTCTTTTGATACATTCAAAAATTGAAATGCATAAATTTTCTCATTAGTTTCAAAATTTTCTCTTAATCTTACAAAACTTGCACTACAAATAAATTTTCCATCAGCAAAATTTATTAGTAAATCTTTTGGCAACTGCAGCGTTAATTGGCATTTTAATTTATGGTATATTGTAGAAATTCGTTGTTCTGTTTTAAAAGAAAGACCTCCAACTGACAGATCGGTTGATGTAGCTGTAACTTCAAATCCATCATCAAACTTCAAAGTAAGAGGAAGTTCTACATCTTTGCGAGAACCATTACGAAGTTGCTTATAATTCCATGTCTTAGGCAAAGAAACTTCATAGAAAAATTCATTTAAAGTAACTTCCGTACCCAGAAGAACAACTTCGGAATTGTATACACCATCAGTAGTATAAACAACCAATTCGGCTTTTGACTTTGGCTTTGGCCTTTCAACATCAGACGGAAGTGGCATCGTAAGATAACACGTACTTAAATCAACATATCTGACCGTAACTTGTTTTTTTCTGCCTAAGCCTTTGCTATTAACATAGTTTATATATATTTTTACACAATCTTTTGTTCTCAATATATTATCGTTCATATTTCACCTCATAGTTATATTATATTACTATTTTAAAAAAAATGTAATATCTGTAAACAAAAAAGCTCTGCTAATGCAGAGCTTTTTTAGCTAAATTCTGACAATTCAACGCAGCTCAGTGGTTTAGGACCTGCGTTAACAATTTCTGACGGCATATTTGGATATTTGCTTGAGAAATTATCAGCAAACATTTGAGCCAACTTGTTAGCAGCTTCATCATACGCACCTTTATCTTCCCACAAACCTCTTGCATCCAACATTTCATCAGGAACATTAGGACAAGATGTAGGGTAATCTACGTTGAATATATCATGATGTTTGAATTCTATTGAATCAAATGAGCCGTTTAATGCTGCAGTTACCATAGCTCTTGTGTAAGATAATTTCATACGTTTAGCACCTGATGCAGCACTTCCACCAGCCCAACCGGTGTTAACTAAGTAAACTTTTGTACCGTATTGATCAAGTTTTTCGCCCAACATTTTTGCATAAACTGAAGCATCCATTGGCATGAATGGTTCGCCGAATAATGTTGAGAATGTAGGTTGAGGTTCTGTAATACCTCTTTCAGTACCTGCAAGCTTAGAAGTAAAGCCGGTTACAAAGTGGTACATTGCAGCGTTTTTGTCCAATCTTGAAATTGGAGGAAGAACACCGAATGCATCTGCTGTCAAGAATACAACAACTTTTGGAATACCACCTTTTGAAGGGATTTGAGAGTTATTGATATAATCAACAGGATAACCTACACGAGTATTTTCAGTCAAAGAACCATCATAAAAATCAAGTTCTCTTGTTTCAGGGTTCATAATAACATTTTCTACCAATGAACCGAATTTAATTGCGTTATAAATGTCAGGTTCGTTTTCTGCAGAAAGATTAATACATTTTGCATAGCAACCACCTTCAAAGTTAAATACGCCATCAGGTGACCAACCGTGTTCGTCATCACCGATTAATTTTCTTGAAGGATCAGCTGATAAAGTTGTTTTACCTGTTCCTGACAAACCAAAGAATACAGCTGTTTCGCCTGATTCAGGATCCATGTTTGCACTGCAGTGCATTGGAAGTACATTTTTCTTAGTCATTACATAGTTCATAGTTGCAAATACTGATTTTTTGATTTCGCCAGCATATCTTGAACCACAAATGATAATTGTATGAGCTTCATAGTCAATTGCAATACACGCTTCTGAGTTTACACCGTCAACTTCTGGATCACATTTGAATCCCGGTGCGCAAAGAATTGTATAATCAGGTTCACCGTATGAAGCTAATTCTTCTGCCGTTGGTCTGATTAACAATTGGTGAATAAATAAGTTTTGGCTTGCAAGTTCGTTAATAACTCTGAATTTTTGAGTATAAGTTTTGTCAGCACCTGCATAACCATCAAAAATAAATACTTCTCTGTTTTGTAAATAAGCAGCAATTTTTTCTTTGATTGAATTAAATTTTTCTCTGCTTATTGGTCTGTTTACCTTGCCCCAAGCGATTTCATTGTGAACACCATCAGTATCAACAATGAATTTATCTTTAGGGGAACGGCCTGTATATTTACCGGTTGTAACTACTAAAGCACCAGTGTTGCTTAGTGAACCTTCGCCTAATCTTAAAGCAGCTTCTGTTAATTGAGCTACCGAAAGATTACGATAAACGGCTTTTGGTCCGATAATACCTAATTTTTCAATACCATAAGTTTCCATTTTTATTTGCCTCCATTCTTGAATAAAAAATCAACTATATAGCCATATTTTAGTACAATTTTGGGTAAATTGCAATAAATTTTGTGTACAAAACACACTTAATCATATAGATGTACTAGAGGATAAAATACACTAAGTAATAGTAATTGACATGTCAACGTGTTTATAATTTAATAAACTTACTGAGGAATTTCCTCTAGTTCATTTAGAAAGCGAAATACACAGCTATTGAATAGCCAAAATATAAAATTAGCAAAGTTTGCAGGGTTCTGTTACGGTGTAAAAAGAGCCGTTGAGACAGCAAAAAAACTTAAATCGGAAAATCCTGACAAAAATATCTACATTTTAGGAGAACTAATTCATAACACCGACGTTATAAAGGAATTAGAGCTTCTTGGCATAAAAACCATATACGAAGTTCCTGAAAAAGGTGACGGAATTTGTATCGTAAGAAGTCATGGCGAAGCTCCTGAAGTATTTGAAAAGCTCAAAAATTCGGGCTTTGAAGTCGTTGATTTAACTTGTCCTGATGTTAAAAAGGTTCAACAAAGAGCTGTTGAATTGGCAAAAGAAGATTATTTTGTGGTGATTGTCGGAAAATCTAATCATCCTGAAGTTATTGCAATCAAAGCAAACGCTGAACAATATTCTTCTAAAATAACTGTAGCAACAACTATAGAAGAGCTTTTGCCATACGCAGAAGAAATTAAATCACACCAAAAAGTCGGGGTTGTTGTTCAGACAACACAAATGTTATCGACCCTTGATACAATTGTTAATTATTTAAAAACAATCTCAAATGATGTTTTGGTGCATAATACAATTTGCAAATCGACTTCTATGCGCCAAAATGAAGCAAAAGAACTTGCGAAAGAAAGCGATTTAATGATAGTTACAGGGTCTAAAAAAAGTGCTAATACAACACACCTGGCAGAAATTTTAAAAGATATTACAAAAACCATTCATATTGAAAATGATAACGAATTAAATTTATACCAAAATGTATTGCAAACAGCCAATACAATAGGAATAACAGCAGGGGCATCAACCCCACAAATAATAATCGACAAAGTCATAGAAAAAATAAAGAAAGGAAATTAAAATTATGACAACAGCAGAAAAAACTCTTGACGAGTTTGAACAATTACTTGAAGAAAGCTTCGCAAAATCAAATAGCGTGGCTGACATTGTAGAAGGTACAGTTATTAAGAAAGAATCAGAAGGTTATCTTGTTAGTGTAAAAGGCGCTAAAATGGAAGCTTTCCTTTCAAATAAAGAACTTTCATCAGACGTAGAAGAACTTGAAATTGGTGACGTTAGAGAATTCTACGTATTAAAAGAAGAAAACAATGAAGATTCAATGATATTATCATTGAAGAGAATTGCATTTGCTCAAGCATGGGCACAACTTAATGATGCAAAAATTCAAGGCGATACAATCCTTGCAAAAGTTGTTTCAACAGTTAAAGGTGGCGTTTTGGTTGACGTTGCTGACTTAAAAGGTTTCATTCCTTCTTCTCAATTAAGAACAGGAACTCCTTTTGAAGGTCTTGTTGATACAAAAATCGAAGTTAAGGTATTAGAAGCAGACCCTAAGAAAAATAAACTTATCTTATCTCAAAGACAAGCAGTTGCTGAACAAAGAGATCAAGTTGTTGACAATGTTCTTTCTTCATTGGAAGAAGAACAAATCGTTTCAGGTAATGTAGTAAGAATTACAGACTTCGGTGCTTTCGTTGACATCAACGGTATTGACGGTTTATTACCTATTTCTGAAATTTCTTGGCAAAGAATTAAACACCCATCTGATGTTTTAACTTTGGGTGACACAATTGAAGTTAAGATTATCAAAATAGATAACGAACTTAAGAGAATTTCTTTGTCATTAAAGAGAATGGGTGAAAATCCTTGGCAACAAATCGAAGGACAATTTGAAGAAGGTCAAGTTGTTAAAGGTACAGTAAACAAAGTAACAACATTTGGTGCTTTCATCAACATATTCCCAGGAGTAGAAGCATTACTTCCTGTAGCAGAAATGTCTGATGAAAACGTAAATCCGTTCAACTTGTTCAAAGTAGGTGATGAAGTTGATGTATTAATCAAGAAATTCACTCCGAAAGAACACAGAATCGCATTGTCTACAAAAGACATTCCTTCTGCTTAAGTTGGCTACAGATTCGGAGGAGATTAAAAAAAGATGCTTATTTTTTGGTCACCCTCTTTTTTTACTAATAAATTCATTAATCCTTTTTTGGACTATCTTTAATAACAATCAAATTTTTAACAATTTTCATTACGCAAGTAGGTAGAACTACTTCTGATAAACCGTCTGCTATACTTAAAATACTGCCTGCTTTTAAAGTAATATCTTCACCTTTGTACTGAAATACATAATCGTCTTTTCTGTCTGATCTAATTGTAATTTTGTTGTCCATATAAATTCCTTTACATTTTAATTTGTAACACATAGAGATAATACAGGAATGGCAAGTTTCCTCGCCATTCCACAAATACTTATACTAACTTTCGATTAGTCAAATACGTAATCGATAATTGCAGCTTCTCTTGCTCTTTTGATAGCTTTAGCAATCATTCTTTGGTGCATAGCACAGTTCCCTGTAACGCGTCTTGGAATGATTTTTCCGGCTTCAGTTAAGTATCTTTTCAATTTAGCTGCATCCTTGTAATCGATGTATTCTACGTGATCTGCACAGAATGAGCAGGTTTTACGTTTTTTACGATCATTTAAGTCTTGTTTTGCCATTTTTTTAATTTGCCTTTCTAGCCTATAAATATTATCAATTTTTTTTTTTTTTCTACTTCTGATAAACTTGCATTTATTAGTTTTATTGCTAAGTTTTGTATTGAGTTTTCATCTTTGAGATTTATTGTGATGACATCTACTTCATCTTGATTACTCATTTCTTCAATCATTAGATTTTTATTTGGTTCATCTATCTCTTTTAGCAAATTCTTAAATTCATCTTTTATTGTATTTATTTTTAAAAGTTCATTGTCAGAATTTATGTTATATTTGCCTGATGGTTTCCTGTAATGCCAATTACATAATGCTTTTGTTCTTGAAATACCATAACTTTGTTTATTTTTTAAATGTGCAGGAATTCGCGTTATTCGATATTGAATAGGTTGACTTCGCATAATTAAAACGGTATTTCGTCTTCGCCGATCAGCTCATTAGAAAATTCTTCTTGGGAGAATTTTACGATATCAGAATTTCCTGATGCTGTTGCTACAACAGGAACTCCTGCTCCCATCATTTCTATCGCATTTGCATCAATTTCAAAAATTCTTCTTTCTGCTCCTGATTCTGTTTTTACGGATGTTACCTGTAATCTTCCTTCAACAAGAACTCTGTCACCTTCAGAAATCCCTGAAACTATTTCGTCAAGAGCTGTTCTTTTTACAATAATTCTCAATAACATTTCTTCACGTTCACCAATGTTTAAAACAAATGATGAAACAGGAACATTATTTTGTGTAAAACGCTTTTCAGGAGCCCTGTATACAGAGCCTGTAACGACTGCTTTAGCTAATGACATAATTAAACCACCTGAGCTTTTTTAGATTCTTCCATAAACATATATCTTAAAATGTTTTCGTTCAATTTAAGATTTCTTTTGAATTCAACAACTGTTTCTGCAGGAATTGAAAGTACGATGTTTGCAAAGAAACCGTCTCTATAACCTTGTACATCGTATGCCAATTTTTTACGACCAATTTTGTCAACAGATGCTACAGATCCCTTATATGACTTAATTTCTTCAGTAATTTTTTCTACGATTTTGTCTAGTTCTTCTGTGTCAAGACTAGGTTTAAGAATAGCTAGTAATTCATAATTTTTCATATTTATATTTCTCCTTATGAAACCATGGTAGCATGAACACGACTAAATGCAAGCCGGGGTAAATAGGGGGT